>JANTFW010000088.1 GCA_024763245.1 Flavobacteriaceae bacterium
ATTTTAGCCGGCTACTTCGCTAAAATTATTATTTTTGAATCATCAAAAATTAAAAATTATATTTATGATCTCATTTCCCCTCTTCCGTATGTTTAAAAAAACGACTCCCTTTCTCTTAATTGTTGGATTTATTTTTACAAGTTGTGGAGATGAGAAATCTAAAAAAAAATCAACTTCATCAAATAAAATTGTTCTTAAACAATCCTTCAAGGATAAATTATCCTATAAAAATACGGATGATTATAAATTATTGGAAAACTCTTGTTTGTATTGTCATAAAATTGGCGCCTCTGCAGATAATGAAATAGCTCCAACTATGAAGACTGTTAGAGATGTGTATAAGCTAAATTATTCTTCTAAGCAAGATTTTGTAGACGCTTTTGTGAAATTTACAACTAAACCTTCAGAAGATAATGCTATTCTGCAAGCTGCCGTAAAACGATACGGTTTAATGGAAGATTGCGGTTTAACCAAAGAAGATGTTGAAGATATTGCTAGCTATCTCTATGATTTTAAATTTTAATTTTTCTCCCTTCTAAATAGACCTGTTCAATCAGATTACTACCGAATGCATAGGGCAAATAGCCGTAGGATGGTATTTCTTTTGTAAGGAAAAAGTTAGCTTTTTTCCCTTTTGTAATACTGCCCAGTTCTTTTTGAACTCCCATAGCATAGGCCCCATTGATTGTTGCCGCATTAATAGCTTCTTCGGGTGTCATTTTCATTTTAATACAAGCACTTGCCACCACAAAGTTCATATTGCCACTGGGTGTTGACCCCGGATTATAGTCCGTAGCAAGTGCTAAGGCAAGTCCGTCATCAATTATTCTACGAGCCGGCGTATAAGGAATTCCAAGAAAGAACGAACAAGCCGGTAAGGCCACCGGAATGGTCGTACTTTGATGTAGAACACTCAGGTCTTCTTCTGTTAATACTTCGAGGTGATCTACACTTAAAGCTTGATTTTTAACACCCACGCTAACACCACCTATACTGTTAAACTGATTGACATGAATTTTAGGAACTAACCCGTATCTTTTTGCCGCTTTTAAAATTCGTTGTGTTTGTGCTACAGTAAAATAATTCTTCTCACAAAAAACATCGACAAAACTGGCAAGTTCATCTTTAGCTACCAAGGGCAACATAGTATCTATAATTAGATCGATGTAAGCGTTTTTGTTATTTTGGTAGGCTTTAGGAAAAGCATGGGCTCCTAAAAAAGTTGCTTTGATACTAATGGGATATTTTTCCTTGAGTTTTTGAATAACACGTAACATTTTAATCTCAGCGTCTGCTGTTAGTCCATAGCCTGATTTTATTTCTACAGCCCCTGTTCCTAGGCGTATTATTTCCTCAATCCTTTTCCCAGATTGTATGAAGAGTTCTTTTTCAGAGGTATTTTGTAGTTTTTTGGCAGAGTTTAGAATACCTCCGCCTTTTTGTGCAATTTCTTCGTAGGATAACCCTTTTATTTTATCGGCAAATTCACCTTCTCTATTCCCAGCGTAAACAAGGTGAGTATGGCTGTCGCACCAAGTAGGGAAAATCATTTTTCCTTTGCAATTTATGGTCTTATCTACTTCTGTACTTGTCAATGAATCCATAGATCCAAAATCTTTGATACGCGTATCTTCTATTAAAAGGTAGGCATTTTTTAGCGTAGGTAAGTCTCCCATTTCATTACCGGAAACCTTTTGAACACTGGCATCTCTAACTTGAATCAATTCTTTTATATTGGTAAAAAGTGTTCTCATCCTTATGTCAATCTAATTTTTTTTATGATTGTTTCACCCAAAGCTTCATTTAGAATTCGGATTATCTTTTCTTTTCCATAACTCAATTCTTCTCGTAATACCGAAGAAGTTAAATGTACAATTAAGAGATTATCTTTAAGTATTATTTTGTCGGTATAATTAGCAACCCCATTACCCATCTGCTCTTTCCAAAGTTGTTCGATAGTTACTTGTCTAAGTCCTTTGGTCAGGTTGTTTTCTTGGATAAAAAACGGCATCAATTCTTCTATTGAATTTGCTTCGTTATGACGGATGTTTTTAGCCATTACAGATTAAAAATTTTATAGGTTTGTCGGGTGTTTTTAACAACTTCTTCTGTACGCTGGTAATGTGTATCACTAATAAAAATTTGACCATAATGTGCCGTATGTACCATATTGATTAATTGTTGTACCCGATTTTCGTCTAATTTATCAAAAATATCATCTAATAAAAGAATAGGGGTTCGCTCAGACACTTTTTTAATAATATCAAATTGTGCGAGTTTTAAAGCAATCATAAATGATTTTTGTTGCCCCTGACTCCCGAATTTTTTAATAGGATAACCCGCTATTAAAAAGTCCAAATCGTCACGATGAATTCCTGCACTTGTATATTGTAACACTCGATCTTTTTCGATATTGCTTTGCAAAAGGTCTGATAGGGAATTTGTTGACAGTTGCGAATTGTAGTCTAAACTAACTACTTCATTTCCATCGGAAATAGTATGATAATGTGCTCTAAAAATAGGGACGATATCTTTAATAAATGCTTTTCGTTTAGTGTGTATTCTTGCTGCATAATCACTCATTTGTGAATCATATACGGCGATACCGTTCGCATCAAAGGTTCTGTTTTTTGCAAAATATTTTAGTAGTGCATTTCTTTGGGAAACTAATTTATGATACCGAATTAAGTCGTGTAAATAGTTTTTGTCTGACTGTGAAATGACGTGATCCATAAATTTCCTACGGGTATCGCTACCTTCTACAATTAAATCTCTATCGGAAGGAGAGATAATAACTAAGGGGATACTACCAATATGATCCGAAAATCGTTCGTAGTTTTTGCCATTTTTTTTAATGATTTTTTTTTGTCCTTTTTTATAGCTGCACACAATGTGCTCTTCTTTGTTGTTATCGGTAAAATTACCTTCAATCATAAAGAAATCTTCTCCGTGTTTTACATTTTGAGACGTAATCGGGTTAAAATAGCTCTTCGTTTGAGACAGATGGTAGATAGCATCTAAAATAGTTGTTTTACCCACTCCATTATCACCGACAATACAATTGATTTTGGTGTCAAAATCAAGTGATTTTGCCGTAAAATTTTTATAATTAATAAGTTGGATATTCTCTAAATACACGCTGCTCTACTTGTTTAAGGCAAAGATAGTATTTAATGTCTAAACCCTGATGGTTATGTAAAAAATTCAATTAAGAAGATTATAAGACGTTATTCTTGAATATTTTGTCTTTTTCAATTTTAGTTTTCAGATAATTAATGTATTTTTGCGCCTATTTAAATTAATAAGCAAATGGCGACGTATAAAAAGAAAGATAAGATTGCAAAACAATTGCAAAAAGATCAGGCAAAAATTAATGCCGAGAGTACTACTAAAGAAGTTTTTGAAGGTCTGGATTCTGGAGCCAGCAGGGCAGAGGAGTGGATTCTTAAAAACCAAAAAGCTATATTGGTAGTTATAGGTGTTGTTTTAGTGGCGGTTTTAGCTTATATGGCTTATATGCGATATGTTCAAGAACCTAATGAACTAAAAGCGGCGAATGAATTAGCTTATCCAAAGTCGTACTTTGAACAAGCACAAGCCAATACGGTTGCTACAGATTCACTGTATACTTTAGCATTGGAAGGAGCAGATGGTAAATTTGGTTTTTTAGGTGTTATTGAAGAGTACGGGTCAACAAAAGCTGGAAATTTAGCAAAGTATTACGCAGGAATCTCCTATCTTAAGATGGGTGATCTTAAAAAAGCTATTGAATATTTCGATGGTTTTTCTTCTGATGATTTAATGTTAGATGCAGAGGCCAAGGCAAATATTGGTGATGCCTTTGCCGATAATAATCAACTTGATGAAGCCTTTGAATATTATGAAAAAGCAGCCAATGATAAACCTAATAATTTTACGACACCGATTTATTTGAATAAAGCGGCTGAAGCAGCTTATAATATTGGTAAATACAACAAATCTGTCGACTTGTTTACACGTTTAAAAAATGAGTATCCACAATCGGAATTTTCAAAAGATATTGATGGTAAAATTAATAGATCAAAATACGCTGATAAATAAATACTTTAAAGTAAGTTTTACTTTACAAAGCCTCTCAGTTTGAGAGGCTTTTTTTATTAAAACCTATTAAAGATTTTTGTGTCTGTTCCTTGCCAACTCGTACCAGTTCTTTGGCTTTGTAAAAATCAAAAGTACTGCAGGTTTCTCTTGAAATGTTGATAAGAATATCCGGCTTATATTGTTCAATTGACATCTTGGCCATTTGATCGACCATTAACGAAATGGTTTTGTTAAGTAAAGAGAAATAGCCTAACTTATCTGTTTCATCAGACTTTTTCTTAACGAACTTAAGGTGATTTTTGAAGTTATTTATTTTCTCTAGATAAATAGATTCTTCTCTTTTTGATGTTTTTTGACCAGATTGTAAGTTGGGTATATCTGCATTTACGTGAACGCCTACTAAAAGACTGTTTGGTACTCTTTTTATTCTGTTTAGAGGAATGTTATTTACTACACCACCATCTACCAATATGGCGTTAGTTTCATATACGGGTGTAAAAACGGTAGGAATAGCAATGGAAGCTCGTACCGCTTTAAAAATACTGCCACGGTCAAAAACAACCTCTTTATTATTTTTTATATCCGTGGCAATAGCCGTATAATTAATTTTTAAATTTTCAATCTTAGTATCATCGATAAATGTTCTCATCTTTTTAAACAAACGATCTCCTTTAATTAAGCCTGAGCTACTGAAACTAAAATCAATGAGTTTGTAGATTTCTTTTCTATCGAGGGTATAAATCCATTCTTTGTAGTCTTGCATAGTTCCTAATACATAGGTTGCAGCCACAAGTGCCCCCATTGAGGTACCGGAAATAGATGAAATAACATAGCCTTGTTTTTCTAACTCTTCAATTACACCAATGTGTGCAATGCCACGTGCTCCACCTCCGGATAATACTAATGCGATATCTTTTTTCATAAATTGTTATTTAAGGGCTAATTTTAATACACTTGCAGGGTGTAATGAAATTCTACCGGTACCATCACTTATTTGATGCCGACAACTGGTTCCTGCAGCAATTATAACGGTTTTAGGAGGTATGGCTCTAATGGCAGGGAAAACAGAATCTTCTCCTACCTGCATGCTAAGGTTGTAATGCTCTTTTTCATATCCAAAAGCTCCGGCCATACCACAACAACCTGTATTTAATACAGCTACTTCGAAATTTTTAGGGATAGCTAACATTTTTAAGGAAGCCTGTAAACCATCAATTGATTTTTGATGACAATGCCCATGAATTTTTATACGTAATTTAAGAGTATTGAAATCATTTTGTACAATTCGATGTGAGGTAATTTCTCTTTCAAAAAAACTTTCAACAGTATAGGTATGTCGGGCAATTTGTTGTGCATGTTCCTTATCACTGGCCAGACGAATATACTCATCTTTAAAACCTAGAATAGCTGATGGTTCTATGCCAACTAGGGGCAAGTCTTTTGTTATTATATCTTTAAAAATAGAAATATTCTCATTGGCTATCTCTTTGGCTTTGTCTAATAAACCTTTGGATATATAGGCACGTCCGCTTTCTGCATGGGGTATGGTTACTACTTGGTAACCTAATTTTGTCAGAAGTTCGTAGGTATCTTTTCCGGTTTGTACATCATAGTAGTTAGTGTACTCATCTATAAATAAAATGACTTTTCCTCTTGTGGATGCTATGGGTTGCTGTTTCTTTAGCCATTTTGAAAAAGTAGTTTTTGCCAATTTTGGGATACTTCTTTCTTCGGCAATACCAATTACTCTTTTAGCAATTTTATTATTTAACAAAAAATGGGTAAATGTAGGGGTTAAGCTGCCCAGCTTGTTTAACGAGGCATTATTTGCAAAGAGCTTTGATCGAAAGGGCACTCCATTTTCTTTTTGATATTGATAAAGAAATTCGGCTTTTAAAGTCGCTATATCTACATTGCTGGGGCATTCTGAAGCACAAGCTTTGCAACTCAGACATAGGTCGAATACATCGTAGAGCTCTTTATGATTGAATTTGTTCTCTTTTTTGGAATGGGTTAAAAATTCTCTTAAGGCATTAGCTCTGGCACGTGTACTGTCTTTTTCATTTCTAGTGGCTTTGTAACTAGGGCACATCGTACCACCACTTGACGCTAGTTTTCGGCAATCTCCAGAGCCGTTACATTTTTCTGCAGCACGTAGAATGCCTAAATTATCTGTAAAATCATACAGGGTGTCAATTACGGGTTCTTTTCTGTCAGGAACATACCTAAGATTTTGATCCATAGGTAGGGCATCTATAATTTTGCCTTTATTAAAAATACCATTGGGGTCAAAGGTTTGCTTAATTTCTTGTAGTAATCTGTAGTTCTTTTGACCGATCATAAAGGGTAAAAATCCGGCTCTAACCATACCATCTCCATGTTCTCCACTTAAACTTCCTTGGTATTGTTTAACCAGTTTAGCTACTTGTTCGGTAATTTCTTTGAATAGTGAAACATCAGTAGATTTTTTTAGATTTAGAATAGGTCGTAGATGCAATTCTCCGGCTCCAGCATGGGCATAGTAAATAAACCTTTGCTTATAGGGTTTCATAAGCCTATTAAAGTCTGTTATATAATTAGGTAAATCTTCTAAAGCTACAGCAGTATCTTCAATACAAGCCACAGATTTATTATCCCCAATAATACTGCCTAGTATTCCTAATCCTGCTGATCTAAGTTTAATGGCTTTTTGAATATCTTCTTCGGTTAGTTTTGGAAAATAGTAGCCCAGTCTATTTTTCTGTAAGTCATATATTAATTTTTCGGCTTCTAAGTTTGTTTGTTCATTTGAGTTGGAGGCAATTTCTAGAAACAGAATGGCCTCTGGATCGCCTTTAATAAAGAATCGGTTTTTTGCTTGTGTTCTGTTATTTTTAGTTTGATCTATTATGGTTTTATCCATTAATTCGCACATATATAATGGATGTTTCATGGCAATAACGACAGCTTTTAATGCTTTTTCAATACTCTTAAAATGCGCAGCGATTAGCATGTTGTTGCTAGGTGGTAAATCATCTAGTTTTAGTGTGATTTCAGTTGTAATACCCAGCGTTCCTTCGCTACCACAGAGGAGTTTGGCTATATTAAATTTAGTGTTAGAATCACTAAACATATTTGTGTTAAGTAAGCTGTCGATGGCATAACCGTTATTTCTTCGGTGAATAGATACTTTAGGGAATTGTTTGCGTATTTCTTCTTGAGTTTCTTTCTGGGATAAGTTATTAGTTAATACCTTGTAAATATTTCCTTCTAAGGTATTATGTGTTTGCTTTTGTTCAATTTCTTCTCGGGTCACTTCTTCAAAAGTGACAATAGAGGTATCGCTAAGTATGGTCTTTAAACGTAATACTTTGTCTCTAGTTACCCCGTATTTTATAGAAGTAGTTCCACTGGAATTATTACCTACCATACCACCAATCATACACCTATTTGTTGTTGAGGTATTAGGAGCAAAAAATAATTTATGGGGTTTAAGAAAATCATTGAGTTGATCCCGAATAACACCCGGTTCCACAGTAATGGTTTTATTGGCTAGGTCAAAGTCTAGAATCTTTGTGAAATATTTTGACAAATCCATTATAATGCCTTCACTAACACATTGCCCACCTAATGAAGTTCCAGCTGTTCTAGCTGTTACCGTTAGGTTTTTCTTTTGTGCGTAATGAATTATTTTAATAATCTCATCCGTATTTTTGGGATAAGCAACAGCATAAGGTTTTATTCTATATACCGAAGCATCGGTTGCATAAATACTACGATGTAATTTATCAGTATAAAAGGCTTGTATAGGTTTAGATGAACTCAAAGTAATTACTTGTTAAACGCGTATTCAATACTTTGCAAGATATTAAAAGTGTTTAACATTTATACCAAATTATAAGGATAAAATTTTCCTTATTCAATAACTACAAATTCCGTTCTCCTATTGGCCAAATGTTCAGCATTTGTACATTTAACATTAGGTTTGCAATGGTTGGTTAATTCTGTTGCTCCATATCCTTTTGGGATAAGTCTTTGCGGATCAATCCCTTTTTTGATAAGATAATGGGCACATACTTCGGCACGCTTTTGGGTTAATTTTTGAAGAAATTTTTGATCTCCTCGGCTATCGGTGTGAAAACCTATTTCAATTTTTAGATGTCTGTATTTTTCCAGCAAATCAAATACTTGGTTAAGTGTTTCAACAGCTTTTTTGCTCAGACTAAAATCATCCGGAATAAAATCAATTGATTCTGTAGCAATCATCTTTTTTCCGTTTTTTTTGGTAAACTCTTTAAGTGGAAATAATTCTAAATGGACATTATGATTTCG
>JANTFW010000089.1 GCA_024763245.1 Flavobacteriaceae bacterium
CTCTTACCGATAAGAAAGTAGTGATTGTTGGTGATATATTACATTCACGGGTAGCATTGTCCAATATATATGCCTTGCAGTTATTAGGAGCAAAAGTTATGGTTTGTGGCCCGCCTTCCTTAATTCCAAAATATATTGACAAACTGGGAGTACAAGTAGAATATAATTTAAAAAAAGCACTACTTTGGTGCGATGTAGCCAACATTTTAAGAGTACAGCATGAACGTATGGATGTAAAATATTTTCCTTCAACGCGAGAATACGCGCAACTATATGGGGTAAATGCGCATCTATTAAGTAAACTTGGCAAGGAAATTGTGATTATGCATCCGGGTCCTATTAATCGTGGGGTAGAAATTACCAGTGATGTTGCAGATTCGGGACAATCGATAATATTGAACCAGGTTGAAAACGGTGTTGCCACAAGAATGGCAGTCGTTTATTTATTGGCACAACAAATTAAACGTGAATAGCTATGTATGAAATTATGAACAAAGAGAAAAACATTATCGTAGGTCCTAAGAATCAAACTATACGTGATTTTTACAAAGATTTTAGTAAGAATTACCCTGACTTTTTATCAAAAAATGTGATTGTCGATTTAAGAGAGGCTCGTATTGAAAAGGTATCAGAAATTTTAGTATTTTTGAATACTGCCGAGGAACACGCTAATAATGCGTCGAGTTTTGTTATTATTTGCCATGGAATGGATTATGATGAATTACCGGATCAATTAGTGATTGTACCCACAATGATAGAAGCTCTGGATATCATTGAAATGGATGAAATTACAAGAGACCTAGGATTTTAATACATAAACATAAACCCCTTTTTATGAAAAAAAAACTACTCTTACTTATACTAACCCTGTTTGTTTCATCGGTGCTCTTTGCACAATACGATAAGAACAACGCCGCTAGATTGGAAAGTGAACCCAACTGGATTCACCAAGTATCTGCTTATCCAAACCCATTTGTAGATCACACGAAAATTATGTTTCATTCATCGGTTGAGCAACATATCTATTTTGAGGTGAAGAATATTTTGGGAAAAAGTATTTTTCGAACTGATTTTACCTCTAAACAAGGCTTAAATGAAATTATTTTTCAGCGTGATAATATAGAAAAAGGAATGTACATCTACTCACTACAAACCGATAACGAAATCATTTCAAAACGTTTGGTTGTACGATGAGTTTACAGTTGACCATTTTAGGTTGTCATTCTGCCACCCCTAGAGTAAATGCACACCCAACCTCTCAGTTATTGCAAATAAAGAATCATCATTTTTTGATAGATTGTGGAGAAGGTACACAAGTACAAATGCGTAAATACAAGGTGAGTTTTGCTAAGATTAAGCACATTTTTATTTCGCATCTTCACGGTGATCATTTTTTTGGTTTAATAGGTCTTATTTCAACATTTGGATTACTCAATAGAGAAACAAAACTACATATATACGGTCCTAAAGGATTGCGAGAAATTATGGAATTACAACTTGCCATTTCACAATCTAGATTGGCTTATCCCTTGATTTTTCATGAGTTGCATAGCGAAAAAAGCGAGTTAATTTTTGAAGATAAAAATGTTTTAGTTAGAACCATTCCGCTCAAACATCGTGTGTATACTAATGGCTTTCTGTTTCAAGAGAAAAAGGCATTACGAAAGTTAAATAGTAAAGTAGTAGCTACTTATCCAGAGATAGAAATTTGTGACTACCACAATATTAAAAAGGGAAAAGACTTTGTGTTGAAAAGTGGAGAAATTATTAAGAATGAAATTTTAACTCTTGATTCACCGAAACCCTTAAGTTATGCATATTGTAGTGATACGTCTTATGCTCCTGAAATTGTACCAATCATCAAAGGTGTTGATCTATTATATCACGAGGCCACCTTTTTAGAAGACCGATCTGAGTTAGCAAAAAAAACAGGGCATAGTACTGCTTTGGAAGCTGGTAAAATTGCTAAAGAGGCCAAAGTTAAACTGTTAATCTTAGGTCATTATTCAAACCGCTATAGAGATTTAAAGGCCTTTCAACGTGAAGCACAAGAAGCATTTCAGAATACCATTCTGGCTATAGAAGGAAGCACATTTGAAGTTACATAAAAAAACTATTACCCTTAATAGGATAATAGTTTATATCACTTTTAGTATTGTTTAATGTTTTCCAAACACATGGATTCGTGCTTTTCCCAGGGCAAAAAATTTCGTGTGATAATTGAAAACAATTTTTTTGATAATTCTTCTATTGCCCTTTAAATCTATAATAGCCATTTCTCCCACATTAAAACGTTTATTTACGATATGATTCTCTGTGCTGCCATTGGCATATACAATTTTTACATTTTGTACGTGTACTGGAGAATTAGTTACTCTAAACTTTAATTTTCTAAAAGCGCCCTTACGACCTGTAACCATTAAAACATCATGATCGGCACCTTTGGAAACTTTACGAACCCCCAATTTTACCCATTTTTTTGTGGGTGCATGTGTGGTGACTGAAGCACTAGATAAGGATTGAAAAGAAAAAAATAAGAAGCTTACTAAGGCTATGCTGATACTAAGGATTTTTTTTTTCATAAGTAAGTATATTTGTGTTAATACCTCTTAGACTGCATTTATATAAAATAGTTTAACACGATCTTAACACAAATTTGTATTTATGGCATCAGTTTTGTAAAAACTAAATTACAATGCAAGAACATATTATCTCATTGTAATAAATAATTTGGTTAGTTAGACAGAACCCTTATCTTTAGAGATAGGGGTTTTGTTTTTATAGAGAGTAGGGACACACTACTTATCGTCATTGTCCATCTGTAAATAATCTAAAAATTCTCTTCTCACTAAAGGATCTTTAAATTTACCTCCATATTCAGCAGTTATAGTACTACTATCTACATCTTCAATACCTCGGGTAATAACACACATATGTTTGGCATCAATAATACAAGCCACATCTTCTGTTTGTAATACTTTTTGTAAATCTTGAACAATTTGAACCGTTAAGCGTTCTTGTACTTGAGGCCTTTTTGCATAATAATTGACAATTCGATTTAGTTTTGACAAGCCAATAACTGTTCCATTAGAAATATAAGCTATATGTGCATAGCCCATAATTGGTAATAGATGATGTTCACAGGTAGAATGTACGGCAATATTTTTTTCCACAAGCATTTCTTGATACTTGAATTTATTTTCAAAGGTGGACATTCTAGGTCTTTTATCCGGATGTAACCCATCAAAAATCTCTTGAACAAACATTTTGGCAACCCGTTTGGGTGTACCCTGAAGGCTATCGTCTGATAAATCCAAACCTAAGGTTTGCATTATTGCTTTCATGTTTTCTTCAATACGTTGTATTTTTTCTTCATCGGATAAAGAAAAGGCATCATCCCGCAAGGGCGTTTCTGCATGGGTTGCAATATGGTTTTCACCAATTTCGTCGTGTTTGTTCATACTGTTTTTAGAAGATGTATCGAACATGGTTTGTTTGTTAGTAATTTAGAATCTTTTAGATTTAACTGCAGATAATGTTTATCATTAGATAATCTAATATGTTGCAAAATTATACAATAATAACGAATTAATCATCTTACGAGCAGAATTAGTATCTTTGTAGCCTTAAATTTTTTCTATGCAAAGAGTAATTGTTGGACTTTCCGGAGGTGTAGATAGCAGTGTAGCAGCCTATATATTGCAACAACAGGGCTATGAAGTCATAGGATTGTTTATGAAAAATTGGCACGATACTTCCGTAACTATTTCTAACGAATGTCCTTGGCTAGAAGATAGCAACGATGCTATGCTGGTAGCAGAAAAATTAGGTATCCCTTTTCAAGTAGTCGATTTGAGTGAATCCTATAAAGAACGTATTGTCGATTACATGTTTGCGGAATATAAGGCCGGAAGAACTCCAAATCCGGATGTACTCTGTAACCGTGAAATAAAGTTTGATGTTTTTATGGATATTGCTTTGGATTTGGGTGCCGATTTTGTTGCCACAGGGCATTATGCTCGAAAAGGGAGTATTACCAAAAATAAGAAAATCTATTATCAGTTATTAGCCGGTAAGGATTCTAACAAGGATCAGTCTTATTTTTTATGTCAATTATCTCAAAAACAACTATCAAAATCCTTATTTCCAATAGGTGAATTAACCAAGCCAGAAGTGAGAAGAATTGCTTTAGAATTAGATCTTGTAACAGCCGAGAAAAAAGACTCGCAAGGCTTGTGTTTTATCGGAAAGGTCAAGTTACCCGATTTTTTGCAAGCCCAACTAAAGCCAAAAGAAGGACTTATAGTACAGATCCCTAAAGAGTCTGAGAAATACAGCGTAAAAACCCCTCTTTTTGATGAAAAAGAAAATGTTTTGTCCCATCTAGCTGCCAAGAAAGAGTATCTTTTGTCAGATGGTAAAGTAGTGGGCAAACATCAAGGAGCGCATTATTTTACAGTTGGCCAACGTAAAGGTCTGGCTGTTGGCGGTACTAAAGAACCTTTGTATGTAATTGCAACGGATGTAAAAGAGAATATTATTTATGCCGGTGAGGGCAATAAACATCCGGGACTCTTTAGAAAAGCACTTTTTATAGATCAAAAAGAAATACATTGGGTTCGCCCGGATTTAACACTTTCTCCTGGAGAATCTATGGAAGTACTCGCCAGAATTCGCTACCGACAACCTTTGCAAAAAGCGAAAATTTATCAATTTGATAATGGCTTATATATTGCTTTTGAACAACCACAATCTGCCATAACACAAGGACAATTTGCGGCTTGGTATCTAGCAGATGAGTTAATTGGTAGTGGTGTTATTGACTAATTCTAAGCATTAGACTTATAATAAGCTTCTAATTCTGCCAAATAGCTTGCTTTTGTTTCCTTATCTAGTAAAGCATATTCAAATGAATTTTTTGCCAATTCGTAAAGGTCTTTTTTAGAGAGTTTTAGAGCTTCTTGTATGGTGATATAATTTTGATTAACCTGTCCTCCAAAATAGGCAGGATCATCTGAATTTACAGTGGGTTTTAAACCCAATTCCATCATTTTTTTAAGCGGATGTTTTTTCAAATCGGGAACCACTTGCAAGGCCTTGTTAGAAAGCGGGCAAACGGTCATTGCTATATCCCTTTTAATAATTTCCTGAACTAGTTTATCATCTTGCAAGGCGTTGTTTCCGTGATCAATACGCACTATTTTTAAAATATCAAGTGCTTCCCATATATAATCGGCATCACCTTCTTCTCCGGCATGAGCCAAAGGAATATAGCCTTCTTTAACGGAAGCCTCATATACATTTTTAAACTTTGAGGGTGGATTTCCTTTTTCCGAAGAATCTAAACCAACAGCTTTGATTTTGTTTTTAAAAGGAAGAGATTGTGCTAAAGTTTTAAAAGCTTCTTCTTCAGAAAGATGACGCAAGTAGCTCATTATTAAATAAGAACTTATCCCAAAATTATTTTGAGCATCTGCACAAGCTTTGGAAATTCCGTTAATTACAGTTTCAAATGCAATACCCCTATCGGTATGTGTTTGAGGGTCAAACATAATTTCAGTATGACGTACATTTTGTTGATCACATTTTTGAAGATAGGCATAGGTTAAATCATAAAAATCTTGTTCTGTTTGTAGCACATTGGCACCTTGATAGTAAATATCTAGAAAATCTTGTAGACAATCAAAGTCATAGGCTTTTCTCAATTCTTCAACCGATGTAAACGGGATGTCTATTTGATTGCGCTCTGCTATTTTAAATAATAATTCGGGTTCTAATGTTCCTTCAATATGTAAATGTAATTCGGCTTTGGGTAAATTTTCTATAAAACGTTGCATACTATTTGTTTTTAAAAAACAAAGTTAGTAAAAATGCAGATGACAAATAGCGGTAAATTATAAGAATTGAATTATCACGTATCAAATGTTATTTGTACTTTTGAAAAAACTAAAAATCAGATGTATAAATTTTCACTATTACTATTAGGATTCATCCTATTTATACAATGCAAATCCCAAAAAACGAAAAGAATCGGCATAGGTGACCCCATTCCGGAAATCGTTCTATTAGATCAAAATGCTAAGCGTATTAATGTATCAGATGATATAGATAGACAAGTTATGGTTATTTATTTTTATCCCAAAGACGATACCCCGGGATGTACTAAAGAAGCTTGCAAATTTAGAGATGAATTTGAGGTTTTTTCTAACTTGAATACGAAAGTAATCGGTATAAGTGGCGATGACGTAGCTTCACACAAAGCATTTGCAGATAAATACCATTTGCCTTTCACGTTACTGTCTGATACTGATAATAAAGTGCGCAAAGCCTTTGGAGTACCTTCGTTTGGAGCTGGACTAATTCCGGGTCGAGTTACATATATCGTTGATAAAAAGGGTATGGTAGTCTATGTTTTTAACAGTATGAAAGAGCCTGAAAAACACATTGAAAAAGCACTTGAAATAATTAAAAATCTATAAATTGAAACTCAATTATCCCATTAAATTTACCCCTATTCTAAAAGAACGAATCTGGGGCGGAAATAAATTACACCTTCTCTTTAACAAAGAAAAATCTCAAAAACCTATTGGTGAGAGCTGGGAGATTGCTGCACTTCCGGAGGGCGTTTCTGTTGTGGCAAACGGTCATTTCAAAGGTCAAAATCTTCAAGAACTCATAAGCACTTATACCCACGAGTTACTAGGGGATGAAGTCTATGAAAAATATGGAGAAACCTTTCCTTTATTGATTAAATTTATTGATGCCGAAAATGATCTGAGTGTGCAATTACATCCGGATGATTCTCTTGCCCAAGTGCGTCACCAATCTTTTGGGAAAGAGGAGTTATGGTATATAATGCAGGCAGAAAAAAACAGTAAATTATATTTGGGATTTGAAGGAAAAGTAAACCAAGAGATTTATTTAGAGTATTTAAATAAAGGAAGATTACCTGAGATTTTACATCAGGAAAAGGTTAAAAAGGGTAGCGTTTATCACATTCCACCCGGTCGTGTTCATGCCATTGGTGGAGGAATTGTTTTAGCTGAAATTCAGCAATCAAGTGACATCACCTACCGACTTTATGATTGGGATAGAACCCAACCTGATGGAAGTACTAGAGCATTACATACTGATTTTGCTTTGGATGCCATTAATTTTACTTCCATAGAGAACTATGAGACCTATTATACGGCTAAAAGTAATGCATTTAGAGATATCATTAAAACCGACTATTTTGTTGTTAAAATACTTAAACTCAAAACAAAGAAGACCTTCTTAACCAGTTCTTCAGATAGCTTTGTGATCTATATGTGTGTGGGTGGAAGTGGCTTTATTAATGTTGAGCTAATGCAAGTTCCTATTGCCTTGGGAGAAACCGTTTTAATTCCGGCTTCGTTAAAAAAATATAGTATTACTCCCGATGCCAGTTTAAAGTTATTATATGTCAAAGCAAAATAATTTTTTAAACTTTTTTTGGATAATTAAAAATTTGTCATACATTTGACCCGATAAAGTAATACAAATGTTTACAAAACAAAATACAAATTGGTGGTGGCAAATATCTAATCTCAATTCGGGGACATAGGTGTTTGTGTAATCAATTTTATACTATACAACCGTAGGTTTTCCCTACGGTTTTTTTTATGCCAAATTTTAACAAATGATGAGAACAACAAAACAATTTAGATGGAAGATAGTGGCCTTGTGTTGGTGCTATCAAAAATAACAGACCAAAATTAATTATA
The DNA here is from genome assembly GCA_024763245.1 of Flavobacteriaceae bacterium. Taxonomy (GTDB): domain Bacteria; phylum Bacteroidota; class Bacteroidia; order Flavobacteriales; family Flavobacteriaceae; genus DQTL01. Next base: position 7,746 of record JANTFW010000089.1, read on the forward strand.
TAAACACACTATTTAAAACAATAATATCATGAAAACACAAACAATACAACAAGAACAAAAAACAGGCTATTTTGGAGAATTCGGAGGACAATTTGTTCCACCACATCTGGCAGAGAAACTCAATAATTTATATGAAGTTTTTCTAGAATACAAGGAAGACCCCACTTTTAAAGAAGAATTTAAAAATCTGTTACAAACTTATGTCGGCAGACCTTCGCCATTGTACAAAGCCGAAAATTTATCACGTGAATTAGGAAGTGATATCTATTTAAAAAGAGAGGATTTAAATCATACCGGATCGCATAAAATTAACAATACAATTGGACAAATTCTTTTGGCAAAACGAATGGGAGCCACCGAAATAATTGCAGAAACAGGAGCTGGACAACACGGAGTTGCAACGGCTACTGCAGCAGCTTTAATGGGCTTGAAATGTAAGGTATTTATGGGAAAGGTAGATTCTGAACGCCAACGCATGAATGTAGAACGTATGGAAGTATTGGGCGCTGAGGTTATAACAGCTACAGCAGGTAAAGCCACACTTAAAGATGCTGTTGACGCGGCTTTGGGTTATTATGTAGAAAATCCACAGTCGTTTTATTTACTGGGTTCTGC
>JANTFW010000090.1 GCA_024763245.1 Flavobacteriaceae bacterium
CCTATGGACAATTACAAACAAAATGAACGTTCTTCAAAATACGGATATTTGATGATTTCCCTCACCTTTTTATTGTTTTTCTTAATCCAGACTATGAGTAAAATTAATATCCATTCATTTCAGTATTTGATGATTGGCTTGGCTTTGATTATTTTTTACACCTTACTGATTTCAATAACCGAACATAGTAGCTTTTCAAAGGCTTATCTCATAGCAGGTACCGCTGTAATTCTCTTGATTACCCTCTACTCTAAATCCATCCTAAAAAATTGGAAATTTCCCGTTTTTATTGGTACGGCTTTAACGGCTCTTTACGGATTTATTTTTGTAATTATTCAATTAGAAAACTATGCGTTATTAGTGGGAAGCATCGGACTATTTAGTATTCTGGCCGCCGTAATGTACAGTTCAAGAAAAATTGAGTGGAGTTAATCTATACACAATATTTTATAGAGACAGCAATTCGAAGTATTAAATTAAGACTCTTGCAAAGCCAAACACAAACTCATAAAAAGGCAATGATTTTGCCTACGAATAAAATAGAAAACTTGGATATATATAAGGACTTTTTCTTAATCTTAAGAAAAAGTCCTTTATGATTACTTTTTCGCCAACCAACTACTCCTCAACTACAAAAGTGATGGGCAAGGCATACTTTACGGTGACCCGTGTGCCATTTTCCATTCCGGGTGTCATTTTGGGCAATAATTTTACAACCCTTTTAGCCTCTTCCTCCAATTTTTTGTGTGGTGCTCGTGCCTTAACCTTTGTAATATTACCATTAGAATCAATATAAAATAGTACAAATATTCGTTTTTTACCGGGTTTTAAATCCAAAGTTTGGGCCAACTTTATATTAAACTTCTGAGCGACAAATTGCTGAATAGATTTGGAAAAACATTTTTTTTGTTCTTCTTGATTAGTAAGCGATTCACATCCGGGGTAGATTGGAACTTGGTCAACACTACTAAAAGGGACACCATCTATAGTAACCTGCACATCGGGTATGGTCTGAACATTTGGTTTTTGTTCTGTTTGTGAGCAAGAGAATAACATTACTACCAATAATGGAATAACGGCAACATACTTTACTTGTTTCCAAGCACTTGAATTGTTTTTTGTCATCATAATAATACGTTTTTTAAGAAATGAATTATGGTAAAATTGATTGATAAAGCTGACATCTTCTACATGAAAAACAGCATTTAAAAGATAATTTATATACTGTTTATCTTCGTGTTTTAACGTCTCTTTATCGGCTATAAATTCGTGTAACATACTTATGTTTCTTTGATATAGATAGGGAAATGGATTAAACCAAAAGATAATCTTTTGAAACTCAAACCAGAGTAAATCCCAAGAGTGTTTATGGTTGATGTGAACCATTTCATGGGTAAGTATGGCCTCTTTCTGTACGACTAGGTCACCCATAAAGATATAATGCAAAAAAGAAAATACACTTGAAGAGTCCGGAATATTAACCAAGATAAATGTTTTTTTGCGTTCTTTACGACCTTTTTTTATCAAGTGATATAGTTTATAAAATTTTCGAACAAAAAGCAATGACATACCAGCAACTCCAAGCAGATATATCCATACTAAAATAGAAAATCCGACCATAGGGAAGCTTGAAGACACTATAGAAAAATCATTGTGTTGCCAAGTAATTAAGACCTCGGGCAAGGGAATAATTCCGGATGCAAACCCATTAAATGGACTATATATTTTGGGTATAAAAGGAATTAGTATTGCTAAAAATGAAGTCGTTAATAAATAAAAACGATTTAGCGTATAAAATGTTTCTTTGGAAAGTAAAATCCTATAAAAAAGATAGAAAATTCCTTGGAAGCCTATTGTTAGAACCAATATTTTTATCATACTATTCTTTATTAAGTTGCTGTAATATGTCTTCTAGTTCCTTTAAATCCATCTCTTTATTTTGGACAAAGAAAGAAATCATACTTTTAAAGGAGCCTTCAAAATAGTTATCCACTAATTTTTTGGCAGACTGTTGGCTATACGTTGCTTTTGTGACTAATGGATAATAAAGATAACCTCTACCCTTTTGTTTGTGACCCACAAATTTTTTAGTTTCTAATATTCGTATGATGGTAGATACCGTATTATAAGCCGGTTTAGGATGGTCTAATCGCTCAATTACATCGGAAACTGATCCGGTGTTTAATACCCATAACACTTGCATAATCTGCTCTTCTGCCTTGGTTAAAGTTTTGCTCATTTTACAACTAAGTTTTTAGTTCTACAATGCAAATGTAACTAAATATTTAGTTTTACCTAATTTTTTAGTTAAAAATAAATATACATAGTAAAAATAAATTCTAAAAACTTGTGATTTGGAGTATTAAAGAAGGTTTAATTCAGTAGCTTATTATCTATCGGGTCTTCTTCCATTTCAGCAATTCATCATATGGATTACCTTTTATTTTTAAAAGTTTTGCAAATGCAGGTTCTGTTTTTAACCCTTTTGATTTCAGTTTTATAATTTCGTTTCTAAATGCTACTCCTTTTTGTTCTAATATCCGATGTTCTATGATCATATGCCGGTATGCATTTTGCTTTTCACTAGGAATATTTTGTCCAAAAATTTCAAATAAAAAGGCATCTGTTTTAAATTTCGCAATGGTAGATTCAACTCCGTATTGTTTTTTGGAATACACTTTAAAACCTTTATATCCAGAAAACATTCTGGACAAATGTTCTTTAAATTCAGCATGATTCTCACATGTACAGATAATATCTAAATCACTTTCGGGTAAATCAATCCCTAAAGGAATTGTTCCGGCTAAAATGGGATTATATTCTTTGAGTTTTTCAAAAACCCGTAGCTTTTCAATTTCTAAATAAGCTCTTTTTTGCCGGTCATTGCCGTTTTTAAGATAGTCAATATTCTTAAAATCTTTTATCAAGTCTTGATTTTATTTAGTATTCTATTCAATTCATTTTTTTGCACATCGGATAAATCCTCAAATTGTAATGCCCAATTACAATATTCATTTACTAACTCATGTTGTCGACAATTACTTTCTATTGACCAAATCAATGAATCATAGATTGTATTATTTATCGCTTTTTGTCTATCCTCTTCAGTTTGTTTTGAGTTCTTAAATTTATCAAGGTCTCCTTGAAACTTCTTATAATCTAATGTTTGTATCAATTTTAATATTGGTTGATAGCTACCACTTGCCATAAATGTAGCCCATAACATATCTAATTGCGATGGGGTTTTATTTTCTTATTCTCAGATCCATTAAATCTAGGTATTCCTTTTGGGGAATAAATTGGGTGAAGTATTATTTTATGTTTAGACAAAAACAATGTGAATTCTTTTATTTCACTTGTTTTTATTATGCTACTTTTCATTTTCCATTTTTTCTTTTGCTACCTAACTTACTATCATACACCATTATTTGTAATCCTCAAAGTAGCTATACACTCCATTTCAAAACTAATCTTTTTTAGCCATATAATGAAATATATTTATCTCGTGTTTTATAAGTTGTATTTTTAGCCGTTAAAATTTGTATTTTCGTAGTCTAAATAGGTAAAAAATGAATGAGGTGTTGCTCTATATACTCGCTAGCGGAATAGTGGGTCTTTTTATTGGATTTTTTGTAGGAAAACTTACTAATCAAACTAAAACTAAAGCCGTAGAAGCCGGTTTACGTGCCGAAGCGGAACAGCTTCAAAAGAATAATAGCTCCTTGAACTCCGAAATCCAAAACCTACAACAAAGACGACAAGAAGAGCAAGTAGAAAGAGAGAATTTGCTAATTAGCAAGACTCAAATCACGGGAGAATTACGCTATCTAAAGACCAAATTAGAAGAACAAAATAAAGAAACCGAAAAATTACAGGAAAAATTCACCAAAGAGTTTGAAAATCTCGCCCATAAAATTTTAGAAGAAAAATCGACTACCTTTGCCACACAAAACAAAGAAAGCTTAAAACAAATTCTTTCGCCCCTTCAAGAAAAAATCCTTTCTTTCGAAAAAAAAGTAGAAAACACCCATAAAGAAAGTATCGATTATCAAGCTGCTTTACGCCAACAAATTATCGGCTTAAAAGAGCTCAATCAACAAATGAGTAAAGAAGCTATTAACCTAACCAAAGCACTTAAAGGAGATAGCAAAACACAAGGAAACTGGGGCGAATTGGTATTGGAAAGGGTATTAGAAAAATCGGGTTTAGAAAAAGGACGTGAATATGAAATGGAAAAGAGTTTTACCCTTAACAACGAAACAAATAAACGGCTTAGACCGGATGTAATTATTCATCTTCCCGATCACAAAAAAATGGTGATTGATTCGAAAGTATCTTTAACGCACTACGAGCAATATGTCAATACAGACGATCCACAGGAGAAAGTCCAATTTCTAAAAATGCATATTCAATCTTTACACCGGCACGTCGAACAATTAAGTGCTAAAAAATATGAGGACTTATATGCTATGGAATCACCGGACTTTGTCTTGTTATTCGTCCCTATAGAACCTGCATTTGCCGTAGCTATTAATCATGATAATGCCTTATATAACAAAGCTTTTGAGAAAAACATTGTCATTGTTACCCCTACTACGCTGCTAGCTACTTTACGAACAATTGATAGTATGTGGAATAATAAAAAACAACAACAAAATGCTATTGAAATTGCCACCCAAGCCGGAAGATTATACGATCAATTTGTCAATCTAACCAATGATTTGATAAAAGTAGGAAATCAACTAAAAACCGTACAAGGCAGTTACGAAACTTCTATGAAAAAGCTTACGGGACAGGGAAATCTTATTAAAAAAGTAGAAAATCTAAAAAACCTTGGAGTTAAAGCTAAAAAAGCACTTCCGGAAAACCTGATAAACCGAGCAAATGATGAGGGTTAAATCTCCACTGGGCTCCCCTACGAATACGATGTATTACTCATTAGCCTTTTCAACAATATATTCTAATTTTTTAGTAGAATATGCTGTAATCTTTTTGATGGCCTCATTCCTGTTTTCCAAAAGTAAATTTTGCATTTTGTTTTCAAATTTATCTTGATCATTCAAAAGACCTTTTTCAAACTTATCTATATATTTTCTTTGTTCCACAATATATTTTCCATAATTGATATTGATAATTTTGGCCTTTTTATAGAAACTTATATGATTATGAAAAGGAAATCGATTAAAGTCTTGTACACCGTCAAAATGTGTTCGTAAAGCTTCGTTATAATTGGTCGATGCAAAATTCTCAGGAATCTTATTCATACCATTATAAATAGGCACAAAAGGCTCTACGCAAGGTCTTATCGGAGAATACCACAGCACAGCACCAATTTCTACAGACATCCAATCTCTTAATTGTACCACAAAACCGTATTGGTTAGAGTTAGAACAAACGGACATGGTTTTTTGGTGATGTGGATTGCCTAATTTATACGAATCGGTAAGATCAAATTCGGTTCCTTCATAATGATTTCGCAGGACCTTAAATAGATCTTGTAAACTGAGTTTTTCTTTAGGAATAAAAGAAAAAGGCAATTCTTCATCTAAAGAATATTGCTTTTTAGATAAGGCATTGATACTTACCCAATGTCGTGCTCTATTGACGATAGATGTAAGGTTTTCCGGATCACTATAGGCTTTCCTAAAATTAAAATCACCATCAATTTCCGGATTATACCAACCCCGTTTAATGGCATAATCTATAAGATCCGGCGATCCCATAAAATTGTGTTTATCGTTTAAATTAACCCTTGTTATAGTATAATAGTTAGGAATAATAGCGACTTGGTTTTCGGGTACACGTTGTGCTACCCAGTGTTTTCCTTTTACTACAGCCAGCATCCAAGTTTCATACGGATCCGAAATAGCATAGGTTCGTCCAGAAGAAGAATATCCTATCTTTTCAATCAATTGACCGGCCAATCGTACTGCTTCTTTTGCACTTATAGAACGTTCAATCAGTAATCTACGTAACCAATACCCAATACCCCCCTGTACCAACTCCGGATTATCTTCTCTAGATTTACACGCATCAGAAGCAATGGTAACACCATATTCGTTCATATACGAATCCGAAAACTCCAATTCCGGTAACTCTAACCATAAATAGGCATACGTCTCTTTAGATTGTGCTATTTTATATCCGTTTTTTAAAGAAATAGAATCTGTTAATGGGTCATGTTTATTATGAGGCACTTTATACCAATTCACAACACGTTCTCCACTGTCATCTTCATTATGAGCAAGCATTACAGATCCATCGACACTAGCCTCTTTACCAACAGCAATTGAGAAACAATTATATCCGCCTTCTTCTTGCCCGCTTATGCTTATGGTAATAAGTGCAAAAAACACCAAAAAGGATGCACGAAGTAGTATTAGTTTCATAATTATTTATCTTGGAATAGCAAATATACTATTTTACTTTAAATAGCTACTGGGAGTTATCCAAAAATTCCTTAAAAAAACACAAGGTAAACCTAAAAAAATTAGCAACTTTGCAGTACTAAATAATTGATATAATGAAAAAACATAATTTTAGTGCAGGTCCTTCTATTTTACCTGATGAAGTGATGCAACAAGCCGCAAAAGCTATTTTAAATTTTAATAATCTAGACCTTTCTTTAATAGAGATTTCGCATAGAAGTGCAGATTTTACTCAGGTTATTAATAAAGCAAAAGCACTCGTATTAGAACTGGCAAATCTCAATGGAGATGATTATGAAGTTTTATTCCAACACGGTGGTGCCAGTACACAATTTATCATGACTGCATACAACCTGCTACCCATTGGTGGTAAAGCCGGATTTGTAGATACCGGTACTTGGAGTAGCAAAGCCATTAAAGAAACCAAAATATTTGGAGAGGTCAATACGCTGGCTTCTTCTAAAGATCAGGGATATAAATATATTCCTAAAAATGTGATTATCCCCAATGATATTGCCTATTTACACCTAACAAGTAACAATACTATTTATGGAACTCAATATACTGCTTACCCGAACACTGAGGTACCGGTTGTTGTCGATATGAGTTCTGACATCTTTAGCAAAAAAGTTGATTTTTCTCAGTTTGATGTGATTTATGCCGGTGCACAAAAGAATATTGGGGCAGCTGGTACTACATTGGTCATCGTTAAAAAATCTTTACTAGGAAAATCCGGTCGTACCATTCCTTCTATGATGAACTATCAGGTTCAAATCGATAAAAGCAGTATGTTTAATACGCCTTCTGTTTTTTCTATCTATGTCTCTATGTTGTATCTGCAATGGCTAAAAGACCTTGGTGGTGTTGAAGCTGTTGAAAAATTAAACCGAGCCAAAGCAAAAATTCTATATGATGAAATTGATAGAAACCCAAATTTTATAGGATATGCCAACAAAGAAGACCGTTCTTTAATGAATGTTACCTTTAACTTAGTAGATGATCGTAAAAAAGAACGTTTTGAACAATTGGCTAAAGCCGCTGGTGTACATGCCATAAACGGACACAGATCGGTGGGTGGTTATAGAGCTAGTATCTATAATGCGATGCCAATTGAAAGTGTTCAAGTATTAGTTGATGTGATGAAGTCTCTATAAGAATTAGGCACACTTTTACGAAATTCTTCCTAAAAAGAATCAAGCTTTATTTCTTTTCTAAAAGAGAGCTTTTAGCTATTTTTTAGAATAAATAGCTCTTTTTAGGGAGATTTTTTTTACCTTATTTTTTAAATAAACACTAATAATTAGATTAATATCCAATTATTTAGCTCACCTTTGCGGACAATTTTATAAATAAACATGAATACATTTTTTGAAACAGGTCTTAAGAAAGAGCTATTAGATGCCATAAGTGACCTAGGATTTGTAAATCCAACCCCTATACAAGAGAAAGCAATCCCTTTACTTTTAGAATCAAACCAAGATATTATTGCCTTTGCGCAAACAGGAACAGGTAAAACCGCTGCCTTTGG
>JANTFW010000091.1 GCA_024763245.1 Flavobacteriaceae bacterium
ATTGGTATGAAGTAAGTACCTCTTCTGCACCAAACGACATCAATACCAGTATTTATACACAAGGTAATGTAGCTATTGGTAAAACAACAGCTGATTATCCTCTCGATATCTCCCATACAGATGCCGAACGAGGTTTTTCTCTAGTAAATACTATAACATCTGATACCGGAGGAAAATATGGAATTTACAACCATTTTACTGGAAGTGGAAACGTCTCTCTTTATGGAATACACAATTCTAATTTTAACTCGGGAAGTGGTGTTCATTATTCTATATACAATTCGCTTTTAGGAAATGGAACTGGTTCTCAAACAGGTATGTACAACCTAATGGGTGTCAACAACGCAGCTAGTCAAACGGGTTTTAACAACCAAATGTCAGCAACCGGCAATGGAAACATTGTAGGACTACAATCTTTTATAAGTAGTGAAGGAACAGGAGAGTTACGAGGAATATACAATAGTTTATCAGGTACAGGAACAGGAACAAAATTTGGAACCTTTAACAGTGTGTCAAGTACTGCAGGGGGCACGCATTATGGCACATATAATACAATTTCAATTTCTAAAGGTTGGGCAGGATATTTTTTAGGAAAAAACTATATTTCAGAACGACTAAGTATTGGAGAAGAAGATGAATCAAGTGCCAATTTGAATATCCTCGGTAATAGCTCAACATCCTCATCCCATATTCTTTTAAAAGAAACCTCCTCAGATGACGGACCACGTATTAAATTTGCTAATACTACTGAAACCGCTAATAATTGGACGCTTTTTGGTAAGTTAAATGACGCTTTGCCTGCTTCTAATTCTTTCGAAATTCAACATAATGGGGCTGGTGTTCTTGCGGTAAAAGGAACGGGTAATGTAGGTATAGGTACTACCACACCCGATGCATCGGCTGAACTGCATATTAATGCTACCGACAAAGGAGTGCTCATCTCTAAAATGAGCCAAGTTCAACGCGATGCTATTGCGTCACCGGCAACCGGATTATTAATCTTTCAAACGGATAATACTCCTGGTTTTTATTACTATACCGGAAGCACTTGGGAAAAACTAACCAACGATAGTGGGGTTCCAATTGATCACGATTTTTATGAAGAAGGTACCACTACATCCCCTGATGATATCAATGATGACATATATACCAATGGCAATATAGGTATTGGCAAAAGTACAGGAATTACTTACCCTATAGATATTGAGACAAGTACGGAAAGGCGTGGTACTAATGTAGCTATCAGCGGTTCAACGTCTGGTGAAATATACGGGCATAACATTGAAAACTCAAACTCTGGAAGTGGACTTCATGCCGGTGTATATTCTAGGTTATCAGGAACAGGAACAGGAACTCAATATGGGTTTAGAAGCTATATCACAAATTCAAAAGATGGTTATCATTCGGGTTTGTATACTTACATTAATAATGCCGGTAATGGTAATCATTACGGGACAAATAGTCGTCTGGCTGGTAGTGGTAATGGCATACAAATAGGTAATTATATTAATATTTCAAATACTGGAACGGGAAATCATTATGGGTCTCGTACTGCACTTGGTAGTACCGGAATAGGTAATCAATATGCCCAATATAACGAAATTCAAAACGGGGGCTCAGGATGGCATTACGGAATTTATAATCACCTCTATGGTAATGGTACAGGAAGGCAATATGGTATAAGTAACCTTTTGGCAGGAAGTAGTAATGAAGTTCATTATGCCATTCATAATAACATTACATCTAACGGTTCTGGTGAGCATAATGGAATATATAATAGTTTATCAGGTACCGGTAATGGCACGCATCAGGGTATCTACAATCTTATCTCAGGATCTGGGACTGGTTTTCATTATGGGATATATAATAAATTAGAAGGTGCAGGCAGTAATCAACAGCAAGGAGTTTACAATTTAATCACTAATACCGGAGATAATCTCCATTACGGTGTATTAAATAGATTAGAGGGATCCGGTAACGGTAATCAATTTGGTACCTATAATACCATTGTTAATACAGGTACAGGTACTCATTACGGAACCAATAATCATCTTGTTAATGGTAATGGAACTAATATAGGAACATCATCCTATTTAAGTACAGATGGTTCCGGTTATCAATATGGTGCTTCTATTCTCCTTAGCGGTACAGGTTCCGGAAAGCAATATGGTACATCTCAAATTATTGATAACTCTGGAAACAATGAACATTTCGGATTGCATAATGTATTGTCCGGTAGTGGTGCAGGTACTCAAACAGGAGTATATAATGAATTAACAGGAACAGGATCTGGGAATAAATATGGAATCTATACAACGATAGATAATGCTGCAGGCGGTACACATTATGGAATTTATAGTGATGTACAAAATACCACCACAGGATATGCCGGATATTTTATTGGAAGAATGTCTTTGGGTGAAGACCCTACGGCTAATCGATATATGCTACCCGGTGCAGACGGGACAGCCAACCAACTTATGCAAACCGATGGGAGTGGAAATGTAAGTTGGGTAGATACCTCTAGTACTTCTACTACCGGAGTTACTGCAGGGGATGGTCTAACCGGTGGTGGCACTACAGGTATACTTACCCTTAATGCTGCAGCCAATAATGGGTTGAATGTAGATGCTTCAGCTGATAAAATACAATTAGGAGGTGCCTTGGTTGAGGATACAACCATTACACAAGGAACATATAATATGACTTATAACTTAAGCTCTACAGGGAATTTTATTGTTCAAGATAGTGGCACGAATGTATTAAAGATTACTGATGATGGTAGTTTGCATTTAGGAAAAAATACCTATTGGTATAACGGCACGGCAGGTTCTGGTAATTATCTGGCTAGCCTAAGTAATAGCTTAAACAATGGGCGCTTTGTGCTTTTTGGTGAAAGCAATCAATGGTCTATAGATTTAGATGCCCGTATAGGATATCGATTTAATGTAAATGGATTGGATCGTGATTTTAGAATATCAAGTGATAATATTGACTATATGTTTTTTTTAGATGGTGGTGTTGATAGAATAGGTGTCGGTACCAGTGTGCCCACAACAACTCTTGATATAAACGGACAAATACGTATCCGTGGTGGAGGTGCAGCCGCTGGGCGCGTATTGACATCTGATGGTAGTGGTACAGCTACTTGGCAAACACCTACAAATGGTGATATTACATCTGTTACAGCAGGTGCAGGGCTTACCGGAGGGGGTACTTCAGGTAGTCTTACCCTAACTGCTGCTGCTAACAACGGACTAAATGTAGATGCTACAGCTGATAAAATACAATTGGGAGGTGCCTTGGTTGAGGATACTACCATTACACAAGGAACATATGATATGACTTATAACTTAAGTAGTACAGGTAATTTCAATATTCAAGATAATGGTACAACTCATTTTCAAGTAGCCAGTGATAAAACCATACATTTTGGAGGGGACACCTATTGGAATGACAACAATACCAGTGGCACTATTCTGGCTCAAATATATGATAGTGGTACTGATAATAATGACGGAGTATTAGGTATTTATAGAAATGGTACTATTCAACACAGCATAACGGCTGATGGAGAAACCGTTTTTAATCAACAAGGAGCAAGTACTGATTTTAGAATAGAATCAGATACAAATGAGCAAATATTTTTTGTAGATGCTAGTAATGACCGTATCGGAATTGGAACTTCAACTCCTGTAGATCGTCTGGAAGTTAATGGGGGTAGAGTTGAGTTTACCGCTACAACCGATGCTTCAGGTACAGCAGGAACAGGCGTTCTAGAAATTGCTAATTCTTTACGAATAGATGGAAACGAGATGATAACAAACACGGATCAAACTTTGTATCTACAAAATGGAAATAATGGCGACTTGAGTGTAGATAGTACTACATTAATGGTAGATGCCTCTAAAGATAGAGTGGGTATTGGAACTACTTCTCCCGATTATAATTTGTCTGTACAAGGTCCGGCAAATCTAAATGAAAATATAAGTTCAGGTGTAGCCCTACGTGTAAATGGTAGCGAAGCCTTGTGGTATAATGGTACCTACTTTAGTTGGGGATTTGGAGGATCAGCTAATTATTTTTCAGATAAAGTGGGTATTGGTATTACTGCACCAGATTATAAATTTGATGTAAGGACGAGTAACTCCACAAACTATGCAGCACAAATTTACAATACATCAACCAGCTCTTCTGCTGATGGGTTGAAAATTAAATTGGGGAATACACTACCGGAGACTGGAAATTATTATATTGGTTTTGTAGATGGTAATAATAATAACAGAGGTAGGATAAATGGAAATTTAGGGTCTGGAGTTCAGTATTCTACAACCTCAGACCGTCGTCTAAAAACAAAAATAACAGACATAAGTGGTGCTTTAGGTCTCATAGATAAAATACAACCCAGGAAGTATGAGTATAAATCAAATTTAGGCACTGAGGAGTATGGTTTTATTGCACAAGAATTACAACCGTTATATCCTCAAGCTGTTTCAGGAACCCCAGATTCTGATGTTAAAACAGAACCCATGATGGTTGATTATTCTCGATTAACACCCCTACTCACTGCCGGTATTAAAGAACTATCTCAAAAAGTACAATCTCAAAAAGAAACTATTGAAAGTCAACAACAAGAAATCCAAGACCTAAAACAGCGCCTTGAAAAAATTGAGGCATTGTTAAGTAAATAAATGTAGCATAATTGACTGTATATTAAGTGATTGTGTTTTTGGCACACTCCTTGTTTATCGTTTAGTATAACAACTAAACGCAAACAATATGAAAACTTTAAACCAACAATATAATGCAGCTAAAAAGAAAGCTACTGAGTTTATGCAAAAAGGACAAATAAGTGCCTATCTAAAGGCTTTGGCGGAAATGAATAATTATAAAACATTAATGACGTCCATTGTAGCAAACTAAACGTACAACAAACTAAAAAAAACCTCCTAAATGTTAGTGTCTAGGAGGTTTTTTTATATACATATTTTCTAGTCTATACTATCAAATCCGGTATATTTTACCAATACTTCAGGGATTTTAATCCCTTCGGGATATTGATAATTTTCTAAAATACTCGCCAATATTCTGGGTAAAGCCAATGAACTTCCATTTAAAGTATGTGCCAATTGGCTTTTTCCGTTTTCGTCTTTATAACGCAATTTTAATCGATTGGCTTGGAACGACTCAAAATTAGACACCGAACTCACCTCTAACCAACGTTCTTGAGCTGTAGAGTACACTTCAAAATCAAAAGTTAATGCAGAAGTAAAGCCCAGATCACCACCGCAAAGACGTAGTATTCTATAAGGTAATTTCAATTCGTTTAAAATTTCTTTTACATGAGCAACCATCTCATCTAAAGCTTTGTAAGAATTATCCGGATGTTCTAAACGTACAATCTCTACTTTATCAAACTGATGTAAACGATTTAAGCCGCGAACATGGGCTCCATACGATCCGGCTTCGCGTCTAAAACAAGGCGTGTACGCTGTGTTTTTTATTGGAAACTGCGCTGCTTTTAATAATACATCTCGGTAAAAATTGGTTACCGGCACCTCGGCAGTAGGTATTAAATACAAATCATCCTTGGCATCGTGATACATTTGACCTTCTTTATCCGGTAATTGGCCGGTAGCTATTCCCGATGCCTCATTAACCAAATAAGGTGGTTGTACTTCTTCGTAACCCGCAGCGGCATTTTTATCCAAAAAATAAGCAATTAAGGCCCGTTGTAGTTTTGCCCCTTTTCCTTTATATACCGGAAATCCTGCACCGGTAATTTTAGTACCCAACTCAAAATCTATAATATCATATTTTTTGACTAACTCCCAGTGCGGTTGTGCACTATCGTGTAATTTGGGTATGCTTCCTTCTCGATAAATCTCTTCGTTATCCTCGTCTGTAGAACCAGCCGGGACAGATTCATGAGGAATATTTGGAATCAAGTAGAGTACATTTTGTAAGGATTCTTTAACAGCAGACAATAAATCGGTGTATTCTTTGATATTTTCCTTTAAAACTCCTGTTTTCTCTTTTATTTGGTTTGCTTTATCTACCTGACCTGATTTAAACAGTTGCCCTATTTGCTTCGACAAGTCATTCATTTCGGCTTGTGTATTTTCAAGCTTGGTTTGTAAGGCTTTACGTTCTTTATCAAGTGATAGTACTTGATTTATATAGTCTGAAGCATTTTTAAGATTACGCTTTTGTAAACCTTGAACTACTTTATCTACATTATTCTGAATAAAAGAAACTGTTAACATGAGGTTGAATACTTTACAAATTAAAATGCCAAAAATACAAATTATACCCGTACTAATGACTTGGGATGCAATTTATAAAAACAAGGAATTAAAAAAATTATAAAACACACAAAATGTCAGTATATATCTCTATACTAGTGACTTATAGTCATATCTTTCTAAATAAAATGCTAAAATTTATGACAAATTTTCATTTTTTGGTTTTGGTACAGGTTTTGGAAATGACGTTTTGAATTCAAAATGAATGTTTAACTTAAAAATTTATAAAAAATGACACTCGTAAAACACAACAACGGATTAGTCCCTAATTTATGGGAAGATTTATTTGAAAGTGATTTTTTCAAAAAACCAACTCTAGCTCAAGCGGGCTTATCAGTACCGGCTGTTAATATTAAAGAAACTGCCGAAGATTACATTATTGAAATGGCTGCTGCCGGAATGAAAAAAAATGATTTCAATATTAACTTAGATAGAAATATCATTACTATTTCTTCCGAAAGAAGTGTAGAAAATGTGGACGAAAACAAAGACGAAAACTACACTCGTAAAGAATTTAGCTACGAATCTTTTGAAAGAAGTTTTGTTTTACCCGAAGCCGCCAATCGTGAAGATATTAAAGCCAAATACAAAGATGGCGTTCTTGAGGTAATTATCCCTAAAAAAGAAGAAGCTAAACTCCTTCCAAAATCTATTAAAATTTCTTAATTTAAATAGATTTTCCCCAGAGGCGGTTGTTATACCGCCTCTATTTGCTTTTCATACTAGTTGTTTCACTAAAAACAAATACAAATGAAAAAACGAATCATATGGATGCTCTTCTTTATCGGCTTAACTGCCTGTCAAGCCCAAGACAAAGCATCTAAAACAACAACACAAAAACCCAAAGGAAAATGGCAGGTACACAGAGAATATGACGAACAAGGCAACCTGATAAAATATGACTCGGTCTATGTATGGTCTTCTACAAACCTAAAGGATTTTCCAAAAAATCAAAATTTGGATAGCTTATTACAATCCTATAAAACCTTTCTAAATAATTCGGATTTTTTTCAAAAACAACCCGATTTTTCAAGCTTTGAAAATACCGATTCTCTTTTTAACAAAAACTTTTTTGACGAACGCTTTTTCTTAGATAATTGGAATAATAGGGAGGGTAAAAGAATACAAAAGATGCTACAACAAATGGATACTATACGTATGCGTTTTTTACAACAGGCTTTTCCGGAACTGAGCAATCCGGAACAAAAAGAGAAAAAAATATAAGTTTAAATAACTTTAAGAGCTCTTATTGGTTTCCCTTTTTTGGGAAACTTTTTTAGTTTAGAAAGATAAATAAACACTTTACTACCAATAAATTAAGCAGGTTTGTTACCGCAATGTTAAATTATTGCGATAACAAACATATTCCTTATTTTTTTGTACCTTTGTTCACTCAAAAATTATAAATTTAATTATACAAATTATGAAAAAACTTTACTTTTTAGCTCTTTCTCTTTTAATAACCTCTTTGTCTTTTGGACA
>JANTFW010000092.1 GCA_024763245.1 Flavobacteriaceae bacterium
ATGTGTTTTTGAATTTGGGTTAGTTTGTTAAAGTATTCTTGTTTATCTATACGTTGATGTATGCGAATAGCTTGATTGTTTTTTTTATAAGGGATTTCGGTATTTAAAATTACATCTAAATCTTTTTCTATGTCTTGGGCACAGGACATATCATAGTGTAACTCTAAAAACCCATTCTTGATAAAGAAAATTTTAAGAGGTTGAAAAAAATAGAGATCGGGAAATGCCAAATGATCGCTGTTTTTAGAGCTAAGGTTCTCGGTATCATTCTTTAGATCGTAGGTTAAATAACCAAAAATATAATCTTTTATGTGTTGTTGATACCGATCTAGTTTTGAAAAGGCATTTTTTGAGTCTGTCATTAATTCACTTTTAACGCCAACGGCCAAAACCTTATCAAAAGTACTATAGTCCTGCGGGTAATTATTACTGTCAAGCCAAGCAAAGGTAAAATACTCTTTTGCCCAAACCAATAGTTGATCTCCTAAATGATTAGGTTTGTTTATGCTAATTTTTTTTACAACTCTAGTCATCTAAATAGAACGATCAACCACATAGTTTAGCATAGTGATTAAGGCATTTTTATAGTCCGATTCCGGATACTTATCAAGAATAATCAAGGCTTTTTCTTGATAATTTTTCATTTGTTGTTGCGTGTACTCAATACCGCCGTTTTCTTTTACAAATTGGATTACTTCTTTAACACGTTTTTTGTTTTTGTTGTGATTTTTTATAGAATTAATCAACCATTTTTTTTCTTTATTCGTACAATGATTTAGCGTGTAAATAAGAGGCAGTGTCATTTTCTGTTCTTTGATGTCGATACCGGTTGGTTTTCCTATTTTGTCATCGGTATAATCAAACAAGTCGTCTTTAATTTGAAAGGACAGTCCAATAGTTTCTCCAAACTGACGCATTTCTTCGATGGTTTCTGCATCAGCTCCTACAGAAGCTGCTCCAATAGCGGTACAAGAAGCAATGAGAGAGGCTGTTTTTTGTCGGATAATATTGTAATACACTTCTTCTGTAATATCCAGTCGTCTTGCTTTTTCTATTTGAAGCAACTCACCTTCACTCATCTCTCTTACTGCTGTAGAGATTAATTTTAACAGATCAAAATCGTCGTTATCAACGGATAGCAATACCCCTTTTGATAACAAAAAGTCGCCTACTAAAACGGCAATTTTATTTTTCCATAAAGCATTAATTGAGAAGAAACCCCTACGCCGGTTACTATCGTCGACCACATCGTCATGAACTAGAGTTGCCGTGTGAATAAGCTCAATTATAGCCGCTCCTCTATAAGTACGTTCGTGAAAGCCACCGTTAGAAACCATTTTGGCTGTTAGAAAAACAAACATAGGTCTCATCTGTTTTCCCTTTCTATGGATAATATAATCCATAACTCTATTCAATAAAGGCACCTTAGATTTCATAGCCTCTTTAAATTTTGATTCAAAGAGTTCCATCTCATTCCGGATAGGTGCTTTTATTTTTTCAACAGGCTTCATGTAGGGCAAAAATAGGATATAATTCAGAATTAACCGGAATCCTAAAGCGATTATTTAAGGCTTACAATTTTTTTCCCTATTTTTGAGTCCATTTAAAAAGCTTAAACGCATGAAACAAGTTGTTTTTTTACTTTTTTTTAGTGTATTTTTTGTTAATTGTTCGAGTACCAAACAAGTAGTTTCGGCAAAGAAAAATTCGCAAGGGAATTTGGTGGGTATTGCACAAAAATCGGATTTTGAACAGGCACCTTATACTTCTTGGTTTACAAAGAATTATGAAGAATATGTTCTAGATACTGCTATTGTCAATCAATTAAAACCCTTGCTTAAGGGAGTTAAAATTAAAGCAGTTATGGGTACGTGGTGTGGTGATAGCAGACGAGAGACACCCCATTTTTATAAAATATTAGAGGCTGCCGGTTTTAATTTTAAAAACCTGACTATGATAACGGTAGATCGTAGCAGAACTACTCCTGATAATGATCAAGCAGGTCTAGAGATAGAAAGGGTTCCTACCTTTATTTTTTATGAAAATGGTAAAGAGATTAATCGTTTTGTAGAATATCCAAGAGAAACATTGGAAAAAGATTTTGTAAAAATACTACAAAAAGCAGGCTATAAACACTCGTATTTAGATTGATTCGCAGGTTGAAAGCTATAATAAACGGATTGTAAAGTTATAAATTCACCGATTCTATAAGTCGATTAATACTGCTATTTCCCTAGAAAACACCATATATGTTTTAAGGCTTCTAGCTCAGGTCAGTTTATTTTTTGCCTACCAACATCCAATAATGAGTTAGATAAATACCTTTGCTTTTTAGTTTAAAAATAAGTTGGTTTGCTATTTTCTTAAAGGTTCTTTTTGACGGTGATTCCTTTTGATTATAACCATAATAGCCATTGATTACATTAGCTTGAAAACCTTCTTTCTGTAGCTGCTGTTGGAGTTTGTATGGATTAAACAAGCGTTCTACCCAGTTGCCGGTATAAGGGTCGCAGGTGTTAGAACGATGTTCCGGTTCTTTTGGGTAAGTTCCTGTTTTAATAAAATGAGTTACGGCCTGAATGATAGCATCTTCACGTAAGCCTCGTGTTTTTTTCGCTAAGTTTTGGATTGTTTTTTGAGGTAATTCGTTATAATGCTCTCGGATTATTTGTTCTCGAATGGATAAAAAGGACTGTAAACTGTCTTTTTCCTTATGCCCGAAAGTATATTGGCTATCTTTTCGTTCGGCATCTCTTTGCATGTGCATTAGCTTTTGTTTACGGATGGGGTTTAAGGGATTGGCTGAAGTAGAGAACACAAAACAAAGTTGTTTTGAGGGTATATCTTTTAAGTGCTTAAAGAACGTATCAATATCATAAATATGTTCGATTACCTCACTAGACACAATGGCATCTACAAGATAGTTGTTATTAGTAGTGAATCTGATGACATCTTCAATAGTACCATGAATATAAGCTTTGTAATTGACCTCTAAAATCTCTGCAATGTTTTTAGCATCTTTTACTATGGTGTGATATACGTCATTGTAGATAACTTTCATTCCCAAAGTATGGCAAAATAGTGATAACAAACCAATACCGCCTCCGTGGTCTATAAGCGTAATTTCTTGAAAAGGTTTTTGAGATTCTTGTTTCAAATGATAAGTGATATGTGCATACATTTGAAACAGATATTGTAGGGAATCTATATGTTTTTGAAGGTAGGTAAGGCCGTATTCACTTAATGAAAGTGTCGTAAAATCGGTCTGCTTGATTGTGGAATATAAATCGAAAATACGATTATCCATATATAGACAGGTCACCTTGTCTTTGTAAAAAACCGGATTATAGAAAAGTTGTAAATCAGTTTTCATTGTCTACAAAGATAGGATATTAACCGGAAAGAAATTTTACAATTTTAGTTAAGGAAAGTTATTTACAACTTGTCTTTTCGCAAAAATCACGCATAATTTGTTCTCTAAAATTAGGGTGAGCAATAGCGGCAAGTGCTTTAACTCTTTGTTTGATGGTTTTTCCATAAAGATTAGCAACACCATATTCCGTAACCACATAATGTACATGGGCTCTAGTGGTAACCACTCCCGATCCGGGTTTTAAGAAAGGTACAATTTTACTTTCTCCTTTTTTTGTTGTAGCAGGCATCGCGATTATAGCTTTACCTCCTTTGCTAAGAGAGGCTCCACGGATAAAATCCATCTGTCCACCTACACCACTATACATTCTGGTTCCTATTGAATCTGCACAAACTTGCCCGGTCACATCTACTTCTATGGCCGAGTTAATGGCAACCATTTTCGGATTTTGTTTAATAACATATACATCATTTACATAATCGGCTTCACGCATTTCAATAAAAGGATTGTCATCGACATAATCATATAGTTTTTTTGAGCCCATTAAAAAAGTGGCCAAGGCTCTACCGGGATTAACACCCTTATAATTTCCGTTAATAACATCTTTTAGTATTAAATCAATAACACCATCCGAAAACATTTCGGTATGTAAGCCTAAATTTTTATGGTTTCCCAATTTAGCCAATACAGCATTAGGAATATTACCAACACCCATTTGTAAGGTACTTTTATCTTCGATAAGATTGGCAATATAATCACCGATTTTTTGTTCGGTTTGGGAAGGTAAGGCTATTTTGTGTTCAGGAATAGGTTCATCGACCTCAACGAAAGAATCAAGTTCAGAAATATGAATAATACCTGCACCGTGTGTTCTGGGCATTTGTGGGTTAATCTGTGCAATTACATGTTTTGCGGCATCTATGGCAGCTAGTGTAGCAGCAACTGTCACCCCAAGAGAACAATAGCCATGTTTGTCTGGAGGGGAAACTTGTATTAGAGCGATATCTAAAGGAATAACTCCGTTTTTGAAAAGTAATGGAAGTTCACTTAAAAATACAGGTGTATACGACCCATTTCCTGCCTTAAGCGTATGTCTTACGTTACCGCCAATAAAAAAGGAATTGACATGAAAGCTATCCTTATATTCAGGATTTGCATAGGGCGCTACCCCTTCGGTGTGTAATTGGCAAATCTCAACATGACGTAGTTCATCGTGTCTTTTTGATAAGGCTTTTATCAAAGCTTGAGGAGCGGCGGCACCCATTTGTATGTACACACGATCATTACTTTTAACAATTTCTACGGCTTTTCTTAATGTTTTGGCTTTATACATGATACCTATTAATTAGGGTACAAAAGTACAGGAGTTTTTAGTGTAAAAAACTGCGAAATGTCATCTTTGTTACTTTAATACGTTCAAAATGGATCATATTTGTCCATTGTAATTATATATCGTATCTTTGTAATACGATTAAAAACTACAATGATTAAAATAAAAACACGTGCGGAGATAGAGTTAATCCGTGAAAGTGCCTTATTGGTATCTAAAACTTTGGGCATGTTAGCAAAAGAGGTGAAACCTGGTGTTTCCACCTTACGCCTTGATGCTTTAGCTGAAGAGTTTATAAGAGATAATGGTGGTATTCCCGGTTTTTTGGGTTTATATGATTTTCCCAATACGTTGTGTATGAGTCCTAATGCACAAGTCGTTCACGGTATCCCAAATGATAAGCCGTTGGAAGATGGTGATATTATCTCTATAGATTGTGGAGTATTGATGAATGGTTACTATGGCGATCATGCTTATACTTTTGAAGTGGGTGATGTCGCTGAAGAGACTAAAAAATTATTACGTGTCACCAAAGAAAGTCTTTATGAAGGTATTCGACAATTTAGAGCCGGTAACAGAGTAGAGGATATAGGCTATGCCATACAAACCCATGTTGAAAAAGAAGGGTATGGTGTAGTACGAGAACTCGTGGGACATGGCTTGGGTAAAAAGATGCATGAAGACCCTCAAATACCCAACTACGGAAGACGTGGTCGAGGTAAAAAATTTAAAAATGGAATGGTTGTCGCCATTGAGCCTATGGTTAATATGGGAACTCATAAAATAGAACAACTTAGAGATGGATGGACCATCTTAACTTTAGATAGAAAACCAAGTGCTCATTTTGAACACGATATTGCTATAATAAACGGAAACCCCGAACTCTTATCTACCTTTAAATACATTTATGATGCTATGGGAATAGAATCGGATGAAGAAAATGAATTTAAATCTAGTGAGCATGAACATCAGAAATCAGTATAATGAAATTTGGAAACCGTATACTATAGAAAAACAAAATTGGAGAGATGATTACAAGTGCGAAGTTTCTAATTACGGACGTGTTAGACGGGTAATGCCCGATGGTGGTTATAAGTTAGCAAAACTTTTATTTACCGGAGGTTTCCCTGTGCTGATGGGCATACGTTGTAAAGACAAAAAACAACGTTCTTTTTATGTGCATCATGCGGTTGCTGATCTTTTTCTGCCTCCAAAGACAGAAGGTCAAAATCGTATTATTCATTTGGACTATGATAAGGCCAATAATGTCTACACCAATCTAAAGTGGGTGAATAAAGAAGAATGGTGGGCGCATCAAAAGAAAAACCCTAAGGTAATTGCGGCAAAAAAAAGAAGAACGTATTCGAAATTGAATGAAGAAAAGGTGGCTATAATAAAACGTAAAATTTTTGATCCTAATCGTAAGACTCGAATGAAGATGATTGCCAAACAATACGGCATCTCAGAAATGCAACTTTATCGTATAAAGTCAGGTGAAAACTGGGCTCACGTAAAACCTGCTAAATAATAAACCCTTATTTAGGATTAATCATTATGAAGTCCAAAAATTCCCCCATTCATTATGAAAGTTTTTAAATGGATTCTTAATACAATTCCCAGAAGTGTATTAATCAAATTAAGTCTTTGGTTTAGACCTTTGTTAGTCTTATGGTATAAAGGGAGCAAATTTACCGACCCTATCGATGGTAAATCCTACCGGAAATTTCTACCCTATGGTTATAAAACACAACGCTCTAATGTATTGGCACCCGGCACCCTGTCTTTAGAACGGCATCGATTGTTATGGTTATACTTGAACGAAGAAACCAATTTCTTTAGGGATAAGCTAAAAGTCTTGCATATTGCACCGGAGCAAGCTTTTTACAAGCGTTTTAAGCAAATGTCAAATCTGCATTATGTCACTGCCGATTTACATTCACCCCTAGCAGATGTTAAAGCAGATATCACCAAACTGCCTTTTTCGGATAATGAATTTGATGTAATTTTTTGCAATCATGTTCTAGAACATATCCCAGACGATACTAAAGCAATGAATGAGCTTTACAGAGTTTTAAAAAAAGGAGGTTGGGGTATTTTTCAAGTGCCGCTTGATAGGACTAGGGAAAAAACGTATGAAGATTTTTCTATTTCCGATCCCAAGGAGAGGACTGTACATTTTGGGCAATATGATCATGTAAGAGTATATGGGCAAGATTATTTTAGTAAATTAGAAAAAGCAGGTTTTACGGTAACTCCTATTGATTATAGTGCTAAATTAAGTGAAGAAGTATTTGCTACATACCGATTGGCAGAAGGGGAGTTGTTACCGGTTTGCTATAAATAAGAGTTTTGTAATAGTCTTAAAAAAGTTAGTGTAAGCTTACTTGTAAAAATTCATCTCATCTAAATATTTCCAGACCTTACAAGGTAGTAGTGGTCGTATTTCTTGTCCTTCTTTAATAGCTTTACGAATTGCTGTGGCTGATAATTCAATAATTGGAGCAGCTATTTTATGAACTTTGGGGTTTGTTTCAAATTGTGATACTTTTGCCTTCCCAATACGAGGGTATACATAAAGATCATAATTTTCCAGTATTACATCGTAGTTTTTCCATTTGTGGAAGGATTGAAGGTTATCTTCTCCCATTATCAAATTAAATTGATGTTGCGGGTATTTTTCCTCAATATAAACAAGGGTCGTAATGGTATAATTAGGTTGTGGAAGCTGAAATTCTATATCGGAGGCGTGTAAATTAGGATAGTCTTCAACGGCGATACGAACCATAGCCAATCTATGGTAATCTGCCAATAAACTACTCTTTTTTTTAAAGGGATTTAAGGGTGTAATTACAAACCAAACGGCTTCTAAATCACTATTGTTAATCAAATGATTTGCAATAATTAGATGTCCTACATGAATGGGATTGAAAGTACCAAAAAA
>JANTFW010000093.1 GCA_024763245.1 Flavobacteriaceae bacterium
AAATCACTTAAAGAGGTCTTCGAAAGTTCACCTGAGGTAAAAACTTATGGTATTGATACACAATTAAAGATCACGACCAAATACCGTATTGACGAAGAAGGACAAGAAGTAGATGATCAAGTACAAGAACAACTATTTAAAGGACTACAACCTTATTTGCCTGACGGAAATACATACGATAAATTTAAGGGCGGTTTTGATAATCAACAATACGGAATCATCAGTTCTATAAAAGTAGAGCCAACTATTGCCGATGACATTAAGCAAGCTGCTGGATGGGCAATTTTCGGCTCCTTATTAGTCGTATTTTTATACATCCTTTTCCGTTTCAAGAAATGGCAATACAGTTTTGGTGCTGTTATAGCGGTATTCCACGATGTATTGATTGTGTTGGCAGTATTCTCACTTTTCTGGAAAGTATTGCCTTTTGACATGGAAATTGGACAATCCTTTATTGCAGCCATTCTAACGGTACTGGGTTATTCATTGAATGATACGGTGGTTATCTTTGACCGCGTACGTGAATTTACAGGATTGCATAAAAGTTGGAGTTTTGAAGAAGTTGTCGATAAAGGACTAAGTAGTACTCTAGGACGAACTATTAACACATCTCTTACTACCTTAGTGGTAATGTTAGCCATCTTTTTCTTTGGTGGAGACTCCATTAAAGGATTTATGTTTGCCTTAATTATCGGTGTAATTGTAGGTACCTACTCTTCTTTATTTATCGCTTCTCCAATTATGTACGATACCATTGAGAAACACGAGAAGAAAGCGGCTAAACAGAAAAAATAAAAAGTAATTCTATATATAAAAAAACCGTTCGTTTATTGTCGAACGGTTTTTTTATTAGATTACTCCATACATCATAAAAGAATTATAAAAGTCTCACTATATTTGTCAACTATTTCCAGCACATGAAACAGACAATCAAATTACACGATAAGTTTTTCAATTATTATTTAGGTAAAGAAAAAATTGATTTAGCCATTCAATCCCTTGTTCAACAAGTGCACGATGATTTGGGTGATGAAATTCCTGTTTTTATTGGCATTTTAAACGGTTCTTTTATGTTCGTTGCCGATTTTATTAGAGAATACCCCTCTGATTGTGAAGTAACTTTTGTAAAATTGGCTTCTTATGAAGGGACAAAAAGTACCGGAGTAGTTAATGAGTTGGTAGGCCTTTCGGAAGATCTTACGGACCGAACAGTCGTAATTTTAGAAGATATTATAGATACCGGAAATACATTGGTCAAAATTTATGAAATTTTTGATAAACTTCCTATCAAACAACTACGCCTTGCTACTTTATTTTTTAAGCCCGAAGTATTTAAAAAAGCACTACCTATTGATTACATAGGTATATCTATACCGGATCGGTTTATCGTTGGATATGGTTTAGATTATGATGGTTTAGGACGTAATCTCAAGGATATTTACGAGCTAAAAACCAATAGGATGAAAAATATTGTCCTGTTTGGACCTCCGGGTGCTGGCAAAGGAACACAAGCCAATATTTTAAAGGATACATACAAGCTTATACATATTTCAACCGGAGACATTTTTAGAGATAATATAAAGAACAATACGGAACTCGGTATCATTGCAAAACGATTTATGGATAAAGGCGATCTAGTTCCGGATTCCATTACTATTGAGATGCTAAAAGATGTAGTAAATAAGCATCGTACCGCCAAAGGATTTATTTTTGACGGATTCCCTAGAACCACTTCACAAGCAGAAGCTCTTGATAAATTTTTAGCCGAAAAAGGAGAACAAATTAATGGGATGGTCGCCCTCGAGGTACCCCAAGATCTTTTAGTAGCTAGAATTTTAGAAAGAGGTAAAACAAGTGGCAGACCTGACGACCAAAAAGAAAAAAAGATTCGTAACCGTTTTAATGAGTATCATACCAAAACCGAAATACTCAAAGACTATTACCAAGCTCAAAACAAGTATTTTGGCATCAATGGAGTAGGAACCATTGAAGAAATTACACAGCGTCTTAAAGAAGTCTTTGACAAATTTTAACTCCTACTAAATGACCGAAGGAAATTTTGTTGATTATATACGCATTTTTGCAAAATCAGGTAAGGGTGGCGCAGGATCGGTGCATTTACACCGAGAAAAATACGTTGCCAAAGGAGGACCTGATGGCGGTGACGGAGGACGTGGTGGTCATATTATTTTAGAAGGTGACAAACAACTTTGGACCCTTTTTCATCTTAAATTTAAACAACATTTTAAAGCCGGACACGGAGAAAGTGGTGGAAAACAACAGAGTACCGGAAAAGATGGTGAAGATGTCATTATTAAAGTACCCCTGGGAACGGTTGTAAAAGATATCGAAACGGATAAAACAATCTTTGAAATATCCGAGGATAAAGAGCAAAAAATCTTATTAGAAGGAGGTAAAGGTGGTAGAGGAAACAGCCATTTTAAATCTTCTACCAATCAAACGCCACGCTATGCACAGCCCGGTATGCCTAGTCTGGAAGCTAGTTTTAGGTTAGAACTAAAACTTTTGGCTGATGTAGGATTAGTAGGTTTTCCTAATGCAGGGAAATCGACCTTGCTATCTGTATTAACCAAAGCCAAACCTAAAATTGCCGACTATCCATTTACCACTCTAAAACCTAATCTAGGTATCGTTCCTTATCGGGATCACCGTAGCTTTGTAATGGCTGATATTCCCGGAATCATTGAAGGAGCTTCTGAAGGGAAGGGATTGGGTCATCACTTTTTAAGACATATCGAACGAAACTCTGTGCTACTTTTTATGGTGCCAGCAGACTCTCCTGATATACAGAAAGAATATGATATTCTTAAAAACGAACTACAA
Source organism: Flavobacteriaceae bacterium (assembly GCA_024763245.1). Lineage (GTDB taxonomy): Bacteria > Bacteroidota > Bacteroidia > Flavobacteriales > Flavobacteriaceae > DQTL01. Next base: position 2,845 of record JANTFW010000093.1, read on the forward strand.
AAACACAATCCGGAACTTTTGGATAAAGAATTTATTCTAGCTATTACAAAATCAGATATGCTGGATGACGAACTTTTACAAGAAATGAAAGAAGAACTCCCAAAAGATGTCAATACCCTTTTTATCTCTTCTGTAGCACAAACAGGTTTAGTTACGTTAAAAGATAAACTCTGGGACATGTTAACATAGTGATCTTTTGTACTCTTTTTAGTAACTTTATCCCGTGCAATTTCTTCATTTTTTAGAACATCTTAAACAACTACTAGATACTCCACTCTGTGGCAGGGTATCTCATCTTAAATTAGCACCCGACTACCGTAAGTCTGATTTGCTGAATGCTAACAAAAGAGATAATGCCCGACAAGCTGCTGTTTTACTTCTTTTTTATCCGGATCTCACCGGAGAAACGCGATTAGTGCTGACTAAAAGAGCGAGCTATCCTGGACATCATGCTGATCAAATTAGTTTTCCCGGAGGTAAAAAAGAACTAAAAGATGCTTCGTTAAAACAAACGGCATTACGAGAAACACTTGAAGAAATTGGGATAACTATTCCAGAGAATAATGTGATACGAAAATTGACAAAACTTTATATTCCTCCGAGTAATTTTTTGGTAGCACCTTATATTGGCTACACTAATACCACACCTAAATTTAGGGTAAATCATGAAGTTTGTAAAATTATTTCACCCAAACTTTCTGATTTATTACACGATACTATCATTTCACAAAAACCCATTACATCCAATACTGGACAATCCCATATAATACCCTATTTTCTAATTGAAGGTGAAATGGTATGGGGTGCTACAGCAATGATACTTAGTGAACTACTAGATTTATTTAATAATTCCACAGATTAAAGAAACTCCTCAGGGCAAAGTGCTATTGTAGGTGTTAATCAAAACCTTTACATTACAAATACACTAGTATAAATTAAAGGAAAATCCTTGTCTCACTTTTTCCTTCTCAATAAATCGAAGTCTTCATAAACCGAGGTTTACTATGTATTAAAATATTATCGGGTGATGATTTTGAATAAATAATACCTATAGCAACAGTCTTTTTTCGTATCTTTGTGTAACCAATTTATAAACCTAAAACCCTATGAAATTATTCAAAAGGAATACTTTTGGACATATTTTATTCATAAAACGTTGGCTCATTCGTATTTTGGGGGTGATTTCACATGGTAGATACCACCGATTCAACGAACTACAGATTGAAGGATCTGAGATAATCAGAGATTTACCGGATACCAATGTCTTGTTTATATCGAATCATCAAACCTATTTTGCCGATGTAGCAGCTATGCTTCATGTATTTAATGCAGCTTTGCACGAACGTGTTGACAATCTAAAAAATGTGGGTTATATCTGGAATCCCAAGCTCAATATCTATTATGTTGCCGCAGTGGAAACTATGAAATCAGGGATATTACCTAAAATATTTGCCTATGTAGGTTCAGTATCGGTGGAAAGGACTTGGCGTAGCCAAGGAAAAGATATCAATAGACAAGTTAAGATGTCTGATATTAGTAATATTGGTAAAGCCCTAGCTGATGGCTGGCTTATTACTTTTCCTCAAGGAACCACCACTCCTTTTAAACCTATCCGAAAAGGAACGGCACATATTATAAAAAAATACAAACCTATAGTAGTTCCTATAGTAATCGATGGTTTCAGACGTTCTTTCGACAAAAAAGGACTTTTGATAAAAAAACGAGGAATTCTTCAATCTATGCAAATCAAAAAACCTTTAGACATTGATTATGAGAATGAGAGTATCGATGAAATTGTAAAGAAAATTGAATTTGCCATAGAGCAACACCCTTCATTTTTAAAAGTCGAAAAACCGGAAGAGTACCAAAAACAAGAAGATGCACTCAATAAAAAAAGAAAATTCTGGGATATCTATTAACTAAAAATTGTATTAAAAAATGACCATTTCTCAATTACAATATGTATTAGCTGTTGCAAAATATCAAAACTTTACCGAAGCTGCCAAACACAGTTTTGTTACGCAACCCACACTGAGTATGCAAATACAAAAGTTAGAAGATGAATTGGATATCAAAATTTTTAATCGTAAGAAAAAACCAATTGCCTTAACAAGTGTTGGTGAAAAAATAGTAGAACAGGCAAAAACAATCGTCAGTGAAAGTCAGCGGATGAATGACATTGTCGATCAACAAAAAGGATATATTGGTGGCGATTTTAGATTGGGAATTATACCCACTATTATACCCACCCTACTTCCAATGTTTTTAAAAGTATTTATTAAAAAATACCCAAAAGTAAATCTTATTATCAATGAATTGACAACCGAAGAAATTGTCAAACAATTATCCAATGGCAACCTCGATGTAGGTATAGCTGCCACACCGCTTGAGAATGAAGCTATTAAAGAACGTGTCTTGTATTATGAACCCTTTGTAGGCTTTATACCCGAAACACATCGCCTTTATAAGCAGGAGAAATTAGACCCTAATGATTTGGATATTAGCGAAATACTACTTCTTGAAGACGGCCATTGCTTTAAAGACAACATCATTAACCTCTGTAACCCTCTACAACATATAAATCCTAAACATTTTGAACTGGAAAGTGGTAATTTTAACACCTTAATAAAATTATCTAAAGAGGGTTTAGGTATGACTCTCTTACCCCATTTGGATACACTAGATTTATCGGATAAGGATAAACGGTTTTTACGTGAATTTAAGAAACCGGTTCCGGCACGTGAGGTTAGTATTATTTTCCATAAGTCACAATTAAAAATGCAAATGATTGAAGCCCTCAAGAACACGATTGACTCTATTGTTAGAGGTGCTATTTCCTTTAGTGATGTGGAAATTATTAGTCCTATTCAGAAAAAAGGGTTTAGTCTTTAATTTGAAATATAAGTCAATACTAAATTTAAATATCTTCTTAAAATACTAGTCCCTATACAACAATTTTAGCTATTGAAACCTCATTTTTCTTTAGCCTATATTAGCAGGAGTTTCATTGCATTTTATATAAGAATTTTTGAGCTAGACTAAAGGGTAGAGTCATTGAAGACTGTTGCAAAACTATACTTACACAGCAACTCCTTCTAAAAAAGAAAATAAAAACAACTGTTTTTTATAAAAAACCAGTTTCAATCATTCTTCTCCTTTACTCGAAAAATGGTATAAAATGCACTCTTAGATTAAGTATAGAGTGGAAAAAACCACTGTTTTAAGTATTCATAACCGTTAAACAAACTACTAATTCCGGTTTTTTTCTGGTAAAATTGACTAACCAAACGCGTAGTTCATCAATTTCGTAGGGTAATAATCTTGTGAGGGCTTTTTGTAATTCACGCGAAAATAAATCAACACTAAAACTAACTTTCTCTAAAACAGTCTTCGTGTATTCAAACATTGCTCTTGCCATAGGGTTGTTGGTTTGCAAATTAAACGTAAAAAACTTCTTTTTAGTATAGCAATCTAATAAGAACAGGTGTTAAAGTTTTACCAATTTCTTCATTAAACTGTCTGTTGATTTGTGTAAATCCTTACGTACAGATTGAAAATGAGTTTTATGATTTTCAACATCTTTTGCATTAACCTTAGCGATTAAGGTATCAAAAGATTCAATAGCAGCATCAATAATTTTTTCTGCTTTATCCGCTTTATCTGCATTAGAAACCTGCCATACATAGCACTCTTCAATAACTTCTGATAAATCGTAGTTAATTTGTTTTTTTAAATCTCTTATAGTAGCCATATTCTTTACTTTTTGTTGCGTAAAGTTACGAAAAAAAATGAGCACTTGTATTAAAATATTCCTAAAAAACGAGATAAAACCCAGATGTAAAAAAGAGCTGCCTAGGCAGACAGCTCTATTCTCAAAATCAGCCAAAATAACTACAATCGGCTAACATCTTTATCTCCTCTACCGGAAAGATTAATAATTACCAGTTTGCCTTTATCTTTAAAAAGCTTACTTGTTAAAGCAACCGCATGAGCAGATTCTATGGCTGGAATGATGCCTTCTTTCTGAGACAACAATCTATAAGCGGCTACAGCCTCATCATCCGTTATAGGATGATAGGAAACTCTATCTGTCTTTTTAAGATGCGCATGTTCCGGTCCAATACCCGGGTAATCTAATCCTGCTGCTATGGAACTAGAAGGTACAGGTTCATCCTTATCATTCATTAAACACATAGAAAAAGCTCCTTGAAAAACGGTAGGTTTACCCAAAGTTAATGTTGCCGCTGTTTTACCGAGTTCCATACTTTCACCGGCACCCTCTGCCGCATAAAGAGCCACCTTATCATTAATAAAATGGCTAAAGGCACCGATTGCATTAGAACCACCACCAATACAAGCCACCACAGCATCGGGTAGTTTTCCTTCTATTTCTAAAATTTGTTTTTTCATCTCTTCACTAATTACGGATTGAAAGTAGCGAACAATGGTTGGATAAGGATGTGGTCCCACGGCAGAACCCAGTAAATAAAACGACTGTGGATTTTCTACATAATAACCCAAAGCCGCGTCAACAGCATCTTTAAGTGTGGCTTTACCTGCTGTAGCTG
>JANTFW010000094.1 GCA_024763245.1 Flavobacteriaceae bacterium
GGAAGTTCTTAAAACTTCCTTGTTTCCTTACTCAAGTTTATGCTGTCAATTGTATCTCTTTAAATACATTCCTTAATCATCAACTTAACAAATGATTTTCCCTGTATTTAAACAATATCTTTCAATGAACGTAATCCCTTCCCTTTCAAAGCGGGTGCAAATGTAAAAACTATTTTCTTTATAACAAGCATTATTTTGTCTTTTTTTTATATTTTTTTTTAGCTCTAATTTACCACTATGACTATCAGGAATTTACAGAATCTGTTTTCTTTAAAATAATTCGATTTTGTAAACAAAAATATACTCCCAAAAAAAAGTAACACATTAAATGATAGAAAAAACACTAATCTTATATACCATATTATTGTATAAAAAATGTTTATTAATATATTTGCAGCCTTAAAACAACGCATTATGATAAAAATCACTCTACCTGATGGTAGTATAAAGGAATACAAAAGGGGAACTACTCCAATGGATGTGGCTAACAGCATTAGTAGTGGGCTTGCACGTGCCGTTATTTCTGCTAAATTTAATAATCAAACAATTGAAACCTCTACTCCTTTACAAGTTGATGGGACACTCGTACTATTTACTTTTGATAGCCCCGAGGGCAAAAAAGCTTTTTGGCACTCATCTGCTCATCTAATGGCACAGGCTATTACTCATTTTTATCCAAATGCAAAATTAACTATTGGACCTGCCATAGATAATGGATTTTATTATGATATTGATTTTGGCGAAGAAACGATATCCGACAAAGATTTTAAAAGAATTGAAGATAAAATGTTAGAAATCGCTAGGGAAAAACATGTATTCAAGAAAAGAGCTGTCACAAAAAAAGAGGCCTTATCATTATATAAGAATGAAAACAATCCTTTTAAAATTGAATTAATCGAAAATCTAGAAGATGGCGAAATCACATTCTGTGACCATGATGATTTTACAGATTTATGTAGGGGAGGTCACATTCCTAATACGGGAATTATAAAAGCCGTTAAGTTAATGAGTATTGCCGGAGCTTACTGGAGAGGTGATGAGAAAAAACCACAACTTACACGTCTATATGGTATTTCTTTCCCTAAACAGAAAATGCTCACTGAATATTTAAATCTACTTGAAGAGGCTAAAAAAAGAGATCATAGACGACTTGGTAAAGAATTAGAACTATTCACCTTTTCTAATAAAGTTGGACAAGGTTTGCCACTTTGGCTACCTAAGGGAGCTGCTTTACGAGACACTTTAGAACAATTTCTTAAAAAGGTTCAGAAGAAAGCGGGCTATGAAATGGTAATAACACCACATATTGGGCAAAAAGAGCTCTATGTAACTTCAGGTCACTATGAAAAATACGGTGAGGATAGTTTTCAACCGATTAACACTCCAAAAGAGGGTGAGGAATTTTTATTGAAACCCATGAATTGCCCACATCATTGTGAAATTTATAATAATAAGCCTTACTCCTATAAAGATTTACCCAAACGAATTGCTGAATTTGGCACTGTTTATCGTTACGAACAAAGTGGCGAATTACACGGTCTGACAAGAGTTAGGGGATTTACGCAGGATGATGCCCATATTTTTTGTACTCCTGAACAATTAGCTGATGAATTTAAAGCCGTTATAGATATTGTGTTATATGTTTTTAAAACACTTGGTTTTGATGATTTTACGGCACAAATCTCACTTCGAGATAAAGAGAATAAGGAAAAATATATTGGAAGTGACGAAAATTGGCAAAAAGCAGAAAAAGCTATTATTGATGCTTCTAAAGAAAAAGGTCTTGATACGGTAATTGAATATGGTGAAGCAGCCTTTTATGGACCTAAATTAGATTTTATGGTGAAAGATGCCTTAGGACGCACTTGGCAACTAGGAACGATTCAAGTTGACTATAACCTACCGGAACGATTTGATTTGACCTATAAAGGTGCCGACGACAAACTACACAGACCGGTTATGATTCATCGTGCTCCCTTTGGGTCCTTAGAGCGATTTATTGCTATATTACTAGAACATACCGGTGGTAATTTCCCATTATGGTTGGCCACTAAACAAGTAATTATACTACCCATAAGCGATAAATACCAAAAATATGCCAAAAAAGTTTTAAATTCGCTGGAAAATTCGGATATTCGCGCGCTCATTGACGGCCGTAGCGAAAAGACCGGAAGAAAAATCCGTGATGCAGAGATAAAAAAGATCCCTTATATGGTAATTGTTGGAGAGGCTGAAGAAAAAGACGGTACGGTTTCTGTTAGGAAACATGGTGAAGGAGATCAAGGTGTTCAACCCATTGACTCATTCATCCATTTATTAAAAAATGAAATTGATAACTCAATTGATAAATTTTAAGTTTAACTAAATAGTATTAATTATCGCAATACGTAGAAGAAAAAATAGAGGACCGGGAAGAGTCATTAAGGAAGACCAACATCGGATTAACGAAAAAATTCGAGTTCCTGAAGTTCGTCTAGTAGGCGACAATGTTGAAGTTGGAATTTATCCTACCAACAAAGCTCGTGCTATGGCCAGAGAGCAAGAGTTGGATTTGGTTGAAATTTCACCCAAAGCTGCCCCTCCGGTTTGTAAAATTATCGACTATAAGAAATTTCTTTACGAACAGAAAAAAAGAGAAAAGGCCCAAAAGGCTAAAGCTGTAAAAGTAGTGGTTAAAGAAATTCGATTTGGTCCTAACACGGATGACCATGATTATGAGTTTAAAAAGAAACACGCTATAAAGTTTTTGCAAGAAGGTGCAAAAGTTAAGGCGTATGTTTTCTTTAAAGGACGTTCCATTATTTTTAAAGATCAGGGAGAGATTCTCCTTTTAAGATTAGCTCAAGATCTAGAAGAATATGGTAAATTAGAAGGAATGCCAAAACTTATGGGAAAACGTATGACCATATTTGTACAACCTAAGAAAAGTAAATAATAATAAGTAAGAATAATAAAAGATAGAGAGCAATGCCAAAATTAAAAACAAAGTCTAGTGCCAAGAAGCGTTTTAAGCTAACCGGTACTGGTAAATTAAAGAGAAAGCATGCGTTTAAAAGTCATATTTTGACTAAAAAATCAAAAAAACGTAAGCTTAAGCTCACACATTCTGCATTAGTACATAAGTCTGATGTAGGAAGTGTTAAACAAATGTTGAACTTAAAGTAGTTCAAACAAAAGGATTAATTAGTAACCATGGAGTAGTGCAAAAAATAAAAAGAATTAAGATTTAACTTCTTAATCGCCTACTACAAAAAACAATTAAAATTATGCCAAGATCAGTAAATTCAGTAGCAAAAAGAGCCAGAAGAAAAAAGGTTCTTAAGCAGGCAAAAGGATATTTCGGACGTAGAAAAAATGTCTGGACGGTTGCCAAAAATGCGGTTGAAAAAGGAATGCAATATGCCTATAGAGACCGTAAAAACAAAAAGAGAACTTTCCGTGGGCTATGGATTCAACGTATAAACGCTGGAGCACGTATGCACGGAATGTCTTATTCGCAATTTATGGGTAAATTAAAAGCTAATAATATCGACTTAAACCGCAAGGTTTTAGCTGATTTAGCAATGAACCACCCTGAAGCATTTAAGGCCATTGTAGAGCAGGTGAAATAAATTTAATAACATTCTTACTTATAATTAAGCCCTTCTGCAAATTGTAGAAGGGCTTTTTAATTCCTTTTCTGATTGCTTTTCCTTATATTTGCAATCCACATATATCTAATAAACTATCCATGACTGAATACAACCAACTTACCTTTGACGATTTTAAAAAAGAAGTCCTTGCTGATTATAAACTTGCTGTAATAAGTAGAGAATGTAGTCTGTTAGGTCGAAAAGAGGTTTTGATGGGCAGAGGGGGATTTGGGATTTTTGGAGGTGGAAAAGAGCTTCCTCAAATTGCAATGGCTAAAGCTTTTAAAAATGGGGATTTTAGATCAGGCTATTATCGTGATCAGACATTTATGATGGCAATTGGAGCCCTAACACCTCAACAACTATTTGCTAGTGTGTACGGTGATACCGATATTAATAATTCTCCTGAGTCCGGGGGACGACAAATGAATAATCACTTTGCTACCCACTCTTTACATGAAGATGGTACCTGGAAAAATTTAATGGAACAAAAGAACTCCAGCTCTGATATATCATGTACAGCCGGTCAAATGCCCAGACTATTAGGTTTGGCACAAGCCTCTAAAATGTATAGACATCTTGATGAACTTAAAGATTTCACTAACTTTTCGCATCAAGGCAATGAGGTTGCTTGGGGGACCATTGGAAATGCCAGTACTAGTGAAGGCCTTTTTTGGGAAACTATTAATGCCGCAGGAGTACTACAAGTACCTATGGTAATGAGTGTTTGGGATGATGAATATGGTATTTCTGTTCATGCTAAACATCAGACTACAAAAGAAAATATTTCTGAAATTTTGAAAGGATTTCAAAGAAAAGAAAATAGTAACGGCTTTGAAATTTTTACTGTAAAGGGTTATGACTATCCGGACTTGGTTAATACCTTTGAAAAAGCCGGAAGAATTGCTAGAGAGTTGCATATTCCTGTGGTCATTCACGTAACTGATTTAACGCAACCCATAGGTCACTCAACATCCGGATCTCATGAGCGTTACAAGAGTCAAGAAAGACTCGATTATGAAAAAAGCATTGATTGTAATACTAAAATGCGGGAATGGATTATCAATTATCAACTAAAAGATACCGAAGGTAATACTCATAAATTTGTCGATAGTGAAGATGAATTAGTCAAACTTGAAAAAGAAGCAAAAGACGAGGTTAAAAAAGCAAAACAAGAAGCTTGGAAGGCCTTTAAATCACCAATTACTCTTGACAAAAATAAACTTGTAGCACTCTTAAATGATGTAGCAAATCAATCTAAGAATGCTGCCTTTATAAGGAAATTAATCATCGATCTTATCGATGACCAAGATGTTCACGTAAAACCAAATTTGGTATATGCCCGAAAAATTCTTCGTTATATTAAAGATGAGGATTTTCCGGCAAAAAAAGCATTACAAGATTGGATTAAAAACTACACCTCCTTTTACAAAGATCGTTATGGCTCACATCTATATAGTCAATCTAATATAGCAGCAGTAAAAATAAAGGAAATTAAACCCACTTATGCAGAAGATGCTCCTGAAGTAGATGCCAGAACCATTCTAAGAGATAATTTTGAAAAGCTCTTTAGCAAATATCCCGAATCCCTGATTTTTGGGGAAGATACCGGATACATCGGTGATGTAAATCAAGGCTTGGAAGGTTTACAAAAAAAGTTTGGTGATTTACGAATTGCCGACACTGGAATTAGAGAAGCAACTATAATAGGGCAAGGTATTGGAATGGCTATGCGTGGATTAAGACCTATTGCTGAAATACAATATCTGGACTATATTCTTTATGCTTTACAAACCCTAAGTGATGATCTTGCATCCTTACATTATAGAACGGCAGGTCGTCAAAAAGCACCTTTAATTATTAGAACACGGGGGCATCGTTTAGAGGGTATTTGGCATTCTGGATCTCCCATGAGCGGTATAAATAATTTGCTTAAAGGTATTTGTATTCTCGTACCTCGAAATATGACTAAGGCTGCCGGTTTTTTTAATACAATGTTAGAAAGTGATGATCCCGCTCTAATTATCGAGAATTTAAATGGATATCGATTAAAAGAAAAACAACCTAACAACTTTGGAGACTTTAAAACACCGGTTGGTGTGGTTGAAACCCTTTTAGAGGGTAATGATATTACACTCGTTTCTTACGGTTCCACCTTAAAACTAGTTGTTAAAGCCGCTTTAGAGTTGAAACAATTTGGTATCCACTGCGAGGTGATTGACATACAAAGTTTAATGCCTTTTGATTTAAATCACGATATTGTAAAAAGCGTTAAAAAAACAAACCGATTGATGGTTATTGATGAGGATGTTCCCGGCGGTGCATCGACATATATTCTTAATGAAATACTGGATAAACAAGATGCATATCAGTATCTAGACAGCAAGCCGATTTGCTTAACAGCAGAAGAACACAGACCGGCATATGGCACAGATGGTGACTATTTTTCTAATTGTAGTACCGAAGATATTTTTGAAAGTGTATACAAAATTATGAACGAGGCAAAACCAAATCAATATAAACCACTGTATTAAATTTTTTCCAAGTAGTTTTATACTAATTTTTTAGTAGTTTAAACGTTTTATAGCGTTTCCTTTTACTGTCCTTAATCACTACAATATATACACCATTAGTTAGCTTGGAAACACAAATCCTAGCTGTTAACACATTTGATGTTAAAGATTTGTAGACTCTTTTACCTTGCATGGTGAAAATTTCTACATCATAGTCTGATATACTAGGAAAAGAAAAAAACAAATCATTAGCGGTAGGGTTTGGGGACAATGTTATTCCCTCTAAAACACCATAATCCTGAATGCCAACACTCGTAAATAATTGCGGGCTGATAAAACCTTCGGAAATGTGCAGATTTCCATAAGCGGATTCATTTACGGCAATCTCTCCTAAAGTAAACACCGTTTTAATTCCAGATGATAAAGCAACTCCTCCTCCACTATCTATAGAACTCTTTTTTACGCTAAGCTGTCCAAAAGAGAAGGCTGTTATGAAAAAAAAGAGAAAAACAACTATTATTTTACTTTTTTTACCCATTTTTAGTAGTTTACAATGTATATGTAATTTTTACACCTCTAAAAGACAAGGTGTTATCCGAAGGCCAAGTACCATTAGCCGGAAAAACATAAAATGAATAATTTCTGTCAGCAGCTATAGTAAAACTAAAATTTATTGTTTGCGATTGTACCTCTGTTGATGTTCCACTGCTTTCAAAACTAGCACCTACATAACTTTGATTGGAGCCTGTTGCTATGTTTGAAAAAAGAAGCTCAAAATGTATATCCGTAGTGCTGTTATCCAAATAATAATAGGTCATGGAAGTAACGGAGGCACCTACGGGAATATTTATGGGAATATAAAACGGATTAGTTGATGTCTCAGAAACATAGAATGCTACATTCGTTTTGATAAAACTTGTGTTGGAATTATAAACTTGTGCATTTGTAGGAGAATACTGTATTTCATAGGTTGCCGCCGG
>JANTFW010000095.1 GCA_024763245.1 Flavobacteriaceae bacterium
AAAAAGAGTAGAAATAGTATTCCGGCCAAAATGGCAATTGCGCGTAATATTCCGTTTGAAATTGTCTTTGAATCCATTGGGTAAAGGTAGCTATTTTTATAAAGTTATCAAACTACTTTCTATTTTGGTAATGTGGGGCTATAAGGATATCATTTTCCTTAGAATGCAGTCAGTTAATTAGTATAAGGACTAACACAGCAGTATAAAAAAACTAGGCAGAATTTATAGATTAGGACAAAGTTTATTTCCCCACACAGAAATTCTGAAATATATTCCCTAGCAAATCTCTATCTACATCAAAATCTCCCGTTATACTACCTAGTTGTCGCAAACTCTCACGAATATCAATAGCCAATAAATCGGAGGGTAGATTTTTGTATAAGCCCTCGGATACTTCTTGTAAGGCCGTATGGGCATTAGTTAAGGCTTCATAATGACGTGAATTACTGACAATAGTTTGATTCGAACTCAAGACACCCAAATTCGCTAACTGAGATAAGGCCTCGGTTAATAGATGAATACCCCTTTTATCTTTAGCTGAAAGGCTAATCAAGTCGGGTAGTAATACTTTGTATGTTGAAATTTGATGGTAAGGAATTAAATCGGTTTTATTAAGAATCGGAATTATTTTTTTATGGGGATACTGTTCTTGAATTTGTAAAATCTCTTTTTGTAAAGTTGTTGTATTTTGTTGACTTCCCGCGTCGATTAGGTACAGAATTAATTGGGCTTTTTCTATATTTTCAAAGGTTTTTGTTATACCAATACGTTCTACCGTATCTGTGGTATCGCGTATTCCGGCAGTATCAATAAATCGAAATAAAACCCCATTGATCGTAATGTCGTCTTCAATGGCATCTCGGGTTGTTCCGGCAATTTCGGAGACTATGGCTTTATCGTCATTGAGAAGCACATTAAGCAGTGTCGATTTTCCGGCATTAGGTGCGCCTACGATGGCAACGGGAATCCCATTTTTAAAAACATTGCCTAGACTAAAGGAATCGAGTAGTGTTTTTACTTGGCTAATTAATTGATCAATTAATTTACGTAACTGAGTCCTATCGGCAAATGTAAGATCTTCCTCCGAAAAATCTAATTCGAGTTCTATAAGGGAGGCAAAATCCAGTAATTGTTGTCGTAGTGTAAATAACTCTTTAGAAAAACCACCGCGCATTTGTTGAATAGCTATTTGATGGGAAGAAGCGGAGTTACTACTAATCACATCAGCTACAGCTTCGGCTTGTGACAAATCCATTTTCCCGTGTAAAAAAGCACGTAGTGTAAATTCACCACCATCAGCTTGTCGTGCTCCGTTTCTTATAAAAAGCTGGATAATTTCTTGCTGGATGTACACCGAGCCGTGACAATTAATCTCTACTAGATTCTCACCGGTATACGAATTTGGATTTTTAAATACGGAAACCAAAACTTCGTCTATAACCTTGTCGTTATCCATTAGGTTTCCTAAATGAAGCGTATGAGAAGCTACTTTCGTTAGGTCCTTATCTCCAAATTTTGATTGGAAATGATTATTAACCAGTGCAATGGCCTTATCTCCGGAGAGACGAATAATTGCAATGGCACCTACGCCACTTGGTGTGGCTAAGGCAATAATAGTATCCTTGTTAAACTCTTGCATCTTTTTAAAGTATTGGGGCAAAGATACGAGCCTTTTTTGATATTCTGTTGAGCTACAAAAGGAGAAAATACTTAAAATTAGAATTTCGTTAACATTTTTTTAGATTTATTCGTAATCAACACCATAAAATTTAACTAATTTTGTTGCTTACATCCAAAAAATAGAAATTATAATTTTTAAATATATTCAACAATGAGAAATTTTAAGTTTTTAGTAAGTCTTTTTATTGGCATAATGGCGCTTGGCCTTAAAGCACAAGAAGGAGACAAAACAGCGGCTACAAATGTACCGGTAATTACCTTTGAAAAAACCAATCATGATTTTGGAACTATTCACGAAAAAGATGTGGTTAAAACAACCTTTACTTTTAAAAACACAGGAAACGCCCCTTTGTTAATCACTAGAATTAAAGCGAGTTGTGGGTGTACAATTCCTAGTAATTGGACTAAAGAGCCCATTTTACCCGGAGAAGAAAGCCAATTTACCGTTCAATTTAATTCCAGAAATAAACCTAACAAACAACATAAAAGAATTACAATAACTTGTAATACGGCAGCAGGTAGAGAGTATGTTAACATTCAAGCTAATGTAATTCCAGATCCGGAGTTAGAAAAAGCACGTCAAGAACGTTATAAAAAAATACGTGAGCAACAGGCAGCACGCAAAGCGGCTCAGGCAAAGAAAAAAGCAGCTGAAGCCAATCCTCAAATTAACAAAGAAGTGGTAGCAAAAGAAAAACAAGAAGCCGCTGCAAAAAAGAAAGCTGTTAAGAAAGAAATTAAGGAAGTAAAAACAGTAAAAAAGGAAACAAAACTAGACGATAAGCAAAAAAAAGCCGCTGAAAAAGAAGCAAAAATAATGGCTAAAGAATCAGTTAAAGCTAAAAAACTTTCCGTTAAAATTGCGAAGTTAAATAAACAAATAGCTAAAAATAGAGCTGCCAATAAAAAAATGGAGGCTAAAGTGAGAAAGTTAGAAAATAAATTAGAGAGTTTGAAATAGTACTCGGTAATTCCTATACAAAAAAAGGCTGTCCGTTCGGACAGCCTTTTTTTATTGTAATAATTGATTTTATTCAATATTTATCTTTTCAAGATGCATTTTGATTATCTTTTCTTTCTTGTTGTATTCAAGAAGTAATACGTTTCCTACCTTAGCTGGAAGTACTGAAGAAACAAATTTTCGATCATTATTCAAGTAAATATTATCACTACTTAATTGACCGTCACTGTAAACAATTGACACAAAGGCCATTTTATTCTTTTCACCTTTTAAACGTTCATAATCTAAAAAATTAGCATAAAATCTATCCTTTTTTACATCGGTTTGTAGATTAATAAAATCAAATGCACCCCAAGAAACTAGAGCATGTGCGTTTAGTTGAGGACTTCCAAAATCGGTTATGCTTGGAGCTCTTGATTTTCCTTTTGTAAACACCTGAAGATCTTTTAGGTTAAAATTATTGTCAAACTTATAAACCACGGCATTTGTAATTGTTAATTGAGATACAGGAATTCCACTATTTCCTCTACTTAATATTGCTGAAGCTAGTCCTACAGCACTTACGGTTTTTCTATATACTTCGCCTATGGCATAGTAATTACCATCTTGCATTTTTGTAATCTCATGAAAATAGACATAGGATCTTTTCTTGGTATTCTCATTTTGAGATTGTAATTTTTTAAATAATTGGTTACTCCAATCAATCTTTTTCTGATCAACTAATTCACCCTTATTAGAAAGGGTTTCAATAAACAAACCTTTACTTTTTGCTGAAAAAATATTTTCTCCGTTATTAAAATATTCACCTAATAAAATGATGTTATCACCTTCAATAAATCCATTGGTAATTAACCTAGGATTTGTTTCCTTGGTGTAGGGTTTTTTAAATAAAATCTTACCGTTTTTTGTATCAAATACATTCACAAAAACACTTGATTTTTGAGAATATTTAGATTTTTTACTCATCTCAAGGGCCACAATATACTTCTCGTTTACCTTGATAGGCTTAAAGGAAAGAATTTCTTTGGATTCTGCTGGCGTGTTGTAAGTCCAAGGTTTTACCTGATCTGTACTTGACAGAAAAGAGACTTTGTAACCAATTTTTTTGTTTTTTACAGTAGTTGCAACAATAAAACCGATATTATCCACTGGAGTTAATAATTCGTAATATCCTGAATCTTGTAACATCAATAACCAAGTAAGTTCTTTTTTAGAGATATCCATTTTCGTATCTCTCACTTTTGTTCCTTTTTTATCAAAGCCGATATAACGAATAAACTTATCTTTAAAGTTGATAAATAAGAATAACATTTCCTTATTGTTATAGGCGCTGGCAGCAAGAAAAGTCTTTTTTTTACCAATGATTTTTTTGGTAGCAACAGGATTTAAAGAATTATCCAAAATTTTGATAGCATATTCACGATCTCCGTTTTTTAGTTTATCTACTTCATAAAAAATATAATAGGCATCTACATTAGTATTTGTGTCTACAATGGCTCCAGCATTTTTTGTTTTAAAGTTTACAACATCTGTAATTTTAGAGCTCTGCGCTTTTGTGTACAAAACAGAAAGAAACAGTGTTGCGATAATTAGAATTTTTTTTCTCATAAGTTTACATTTAAGGTTTAAAATAATTATTAATTCGATTAAAAGTTTTGTCAGTAATTTTGTCTTTGTATTGAAGGGTATAATTCTTTAAAATATTTTTTATATCTCTTAAATCGGTATTGTGTATAAATAATCGGATTTGTTTTAAATACTTTTCGTTGGAAAACGGAGTATCTCGTCCAACAGATTTGCCAATACTGTGATTTCTTTTGCTATTATAGATGAGTTCCAAGGCTAAACTCAGGGTTTCATAATCAGGTGGGCTATTCCTTAAAAGATAATACAGTAAATAGTCATATTTCTTTTTGTCAATAAGAATCCTGACGATGCTGGGTTTAGAAAGTGATTGTAAATTTACAATAGTTCTCTTGTCAAGACGATTGTTAAGAGTGTCAATTTTATACTTAGCTAATAATTCTTTTATACGTTCTTTTGCATGCGGATGAGACCTTAAGGAATCCTTATCTAGTTCGTAATCGTCTATTTCTTCTTCGGAGTCGAAAAGTTTATCTTCTTCTTCAATCCAATAGGATTTAAAATGATAATTAGTTGTGTCAAAAGCGCTTTTTAAAGAAATACTATCGTTAAAAACAAGTTCCTCTAGTTTTCCTAATTTTTCCAGAGTGGTTATACTTGCGTTCGGATTATATTGGGTATTGTGGAATAATTCAAATCCGATTAGATCTGCATGGACCTCTTTTTTTTTGGAGTAGCTATAAAGATCATAATTTATTTCTTTAAGCAGCTGTAATCCGGCGTTAGTCTGTCCGTATTGCTGCCGTTTAATTTCTTTGATTCGTGTTTTGGTTTCTTTTGAATAAAGCTTTGAAATATATCTGTTTAATTGTGAATTAAAGTCATCATTAAGAAAATGTGCTATTTCATGACAAAGAATAAAAGCCAATTCATCATCCGAATTTAAAAAATCAAATAAACCAATGTTAACAATAAATGTTCCATCACCAAAAGATGCGGCGTTAGGGTAAACGGATGTGTCTATAAAGAAATAAAAGTGATACTGCTTAAGTTTCGGATTTGCTTTGTAGATATTGTTTAATACTTGATTTAATCTAGAAGTGATTTTAGGATTAAAAAGAAAGGTACTATCTTCTATTTGCTCTTTTAAATTCTTAAGGCGCTTTTTATAGATATCCTTTTTCTTAGAAAAAAACGATTTATCTAAATGATTTATTTGGTATTCGGTAGTGTTATCAAGATAATTGTAAAGTGAATCAACTTGATTCGGTAAATAATTATTTTTTTGACTAAATAAGGTAAAATGAAAAAAACATAGCGAAACTATAGCTAGAAAATAGCTTTTCTTTGAAAGGACTTTCATAGATATTTTTTGAAGGTATTCGTGTTTTTGGATAATTTGCTCACAAATATACAAAAAATTATTGACAGGCCAACAAGGTGTTTTTTAATAACATAGCAATAGTCATTGGGCCAACACCACCGGGAACAGGGGTAATATAAGAGGCTTTTTTACTAACCGTTTCAAAATCTACATCACCCGCAAGTCGATAGCCTCTTTTTTTGGTAGCATCAGACACACGAGTTATACCTACATCTATAATAACGACGCCTTCTTTTACCATATCTCCGGTTAAAAATTCGGGAATACCTAGAGCTACAATAATAATATCGGCCTGTAAACAAATATCTTTTAGATTTTTGGTACGGCTGTGGGTTAAAGTTACGGTAGCATTACCGGCTTTTCTTTTTTGACTTAGTAGGATACTCATCGGTCTACCCACAATATGACTTCGTCCAATAACCACTACATTTTTTCCTGATGTTTCAATATGGTAACGTTCCAACAACTCTAGGATTCCAAATGGAGTTGCCGGTAAAAAGGTGGGGAGTTCTAAAGTCATTTTCCCAACATTGGTTGGATGAAAACCATCTACATCCTTATCGGGATTTATTGCCATTAATACCTTTTGCTCATTTATTGCATCGGGTAATGGGAGTTGTACAATAAACCCATCAATTTCAGGATCTTTATTTAATAGTTCTATTTCATGCAGCAATTGTTCTTCAGTGGTGTCTTCGGGTAAATCTATAAGGGTAGAATTAAAACCTACCTTTTCACAGGCTTTTACTTTGCTGTTAACATACGTCATACTTGCGCCGTCAGATCCCACCAAAATAGCTGCCAGATGTGGTGTTTTTAAGCCTTTTTCTTTTCGATTTTGTACGGCTTTAGCAATTTCTTCTTTAATCTGTGCTGCTGTAACTTTTCCGTCAATTAGTTGCATGGGTTTACTAGAATTTTAGAATGGGTTAATGGTATGGTGTTATTTCATGCCACTCATCATTTTCATCATACGGCTTTTACCACCGGGTCCTTGCATCATTTTCATCATTTTACTCATTTGTGTAAATTGTTTCATCAACTGATTGACTTCCTGAACACTAGAACCGGCACCTTTTGCAATACGTTTTTTGCGACTGGCATTAATAATAGTGGGTTCTGCTCGCTCCTGAGGTGTCATAGAGTAGATAATAGCCTCTATTCCCTTGAAAGCATCATCATCAATATCGACATCTTTCATCATCTTTCCGGCACCGGGAATCATACCCACCAAATCTTTCATATTACCCATTTTTTTGATTTGATTAATCTGCTTGAGAAAGTCATCAAATCCAAATTGGTTTTTGGCAATTTTTTTAGAAATTTTTCGAGCTTCTTCTTCATCGTATTGTTCTTGAGCACGTTCTACCAAAGAAATCACATCACCCATTCCCAAAATACGATCGGCCATACGATCGGGATGAAACACATCTATGGCTTCCATCTTTTCTCCGGT
>JANTFW010000096.1 GCA_024763245.1 Flavobacteriaceae bacterium
TTTTGTAAAACAATTGTATCAGTATCTAAATACGTATTTTCAAGTGACTTATGGTGATTTACCTTCACAGAGTTTTGCATTTAATCTATCCCATTTTTGTCATCAATATCATTTGCCTATAGTAAAAACCTTTAAGGGAATACAACTCTTAGAACGTGAGGGAATTATCAAGATAACTGAAGGATCAGGATCAATTTCCAAATTAGTTTTTACCTGTTCTAATGAACAGCTATTCTCGTATTACAAAAGAAATCCAAGTAAAGAAACCCTACTAAAAAGTATCTTGAGAACCTATGACGGTATTTTTGATACCATAACAATAATCAATCCGTATAATTTAGCGAAAAAACTGAACTTGACAGTGATTATAGTTGAAAAAACATTGAAGGAATGCCATAAAGATGGAGTGATTCAATATATACATAATCAAGCATTTAGCAGTATTCAATTTTTACAACCAAGAGAAGATGCTTATACCATTAATACAATTGCCAAACACATCGAAAAGCAGCATAAAATAAAAACAGAAAAATACCAAAGCATGCTTGCGTATGTTACTAATAAAAATAGTTGTAGGCAACGGCAAATTAGTTTCTATTTTAATGAAACGATCAGAGAAAATTGTGGTATTTGTGATGTGTGTATTTCAAAGAAAAAAAAAGATAAAGATAGTGTGCAACTACTCTGCGATATAATTAAACAAGAATTAAGCACTGCGGATCAGTTAAGTTCATCTGAGTTGGTCCAACGACTACAAAAAACGGAAAATGAGGTACTACATTGTATACGAATACTTTTGGATAGCCATACAATTATTCTAACTTCGCAAAATAAATATAGATTATATGAATCCTAAGAAAATGCGAATTGTCTTTATGGGCACACCCGATTTTGCTGTGGGTGTTTTGGATGCTTTGGTAAAAGCCGATTATCAGGTAGTGGCCACAGTAACTGCTGTTGATAAGCCGTCAGGAAGAGGAAAAAAAATTCGTGAATCGGCTGTAAAAGCCTATGCAAAAAAGCACAAAATCTCCATTTTGCAACCTAGTAATCTAAAGAGTTCTGAATTTTTAGAAACTCTGGCTTCATATAAAGCCGATTTACAACTTATCGTAGCCTTTAGGATGTTACCTAAACAAGTTTGGGATATGCCACGATTAGGTACGATTAATTTACACGCCTCACTATTACCATCCTATAGGGGTGCTGCACCCATTAATTGGGCAATCATTAATGGTGAAACGGAAACGGGTGTAACCACTTTCTTTATCGATGATAAAATTGATACCGGGGCTATTTTGTTGCAAGATAAAATTGCTATTTCACCAACTGAAACGGCCGGAACATTACACGATAAATTAATGGATATAGGAAGTGCCTTGGTGTTGAAGACCATTGATTTAGTAGCCGGTGAATCCTATAGAACAATTCCCCAACCTGCTATTGCACCGAGTCTAGCTCCCAAATTATATAAGGATACCTGTAAGATTAATTGGAATGATTCTGTAGTCAATATTAATAATAAGATTAGAGGTTTAAGTCCATATCCGGTTGCTTGGACAGTTTTAGATAATAATGTGGAAGATTATACACTTAAGATATACCAAGCTCATATTGAATATGCTGATGAAAAGAGTCTTCCGGGTACCATTATTACGACAAAAAAAACATTTAAAGTCGCCGGATTAGATGGTTATATATATCTGGATGTGGTGCAAATGTCCGGGAAAAAAAGAATGGATGTGGTTAGTTTTTTAAATGGTTTCCAAATTTTAGAAGACGCTAAGATGCTTTTTTAGAGTTCCTTTGTTTGTAAGGTCTAGTGGACTTTTTCTCTCTTAAATAGTGTTTCTCCTCAAGGTTATTAACAAAAAATAGATTTTATTAACAATTTCAGGTCTTTTTTGCTCGAATACTTGCGCAAGCCCTTGTATTATCTATCTTTGTGATGATTAAACAATTAATTAAAAACAAATATTATGAACAAATCAGAATTAATCGATGCAATGGCTGCTGATGCAGGTATTTCAAAAGCTGCTGCAAAAGCTGCTTTAGAATCTTTAACTGACAATGTAACAAAATCTTTGAAAAAAGGTGGTAAAGTTGCTTTAGTAGGATGGGGAACTTGGTCAATTTCAAAAAGAAATGCTAGAACTGGACGTAACCCACAAACAGGTGCTGAAATCAAAATAAAAGCTAAAAACGTTGTTCGTTTTAAAGCCGGTTCTAAATTTGATGCTGCTGTTAACTAGTAAGTAGTAATTTAGATTCAAATTATAAAAAAGGCTGTCCTGTTGGACAGTCTTTTTTTTAGTACTTATAACATCTAATTGATCATGAACAATGATAAACAGTGAAGTTCTTGAAAAAGCAATCAATTTATTGAATTAGGGGAGATTCATCTTTATATATTGTTTTTTCACTGTTAATTTATGCTAAAAGCTAAATAAAATCAATTTGAATATAAAAAAATAGTATTATTTTTGCTTTGTAGTAACCTAAAGTACCCTTAAAATATGATTACTAAAAATATACATAAAGGAAATCTTCTGATTGCTGAACCCTCAATATTAACGGATAAATCCTTTAATAGAGCCATTATCCTATTGACGGAACACAACGAAGAAGGATCTATAGGTTTTATTCTTAACAAGCCCTCGCAATTTGTTGTCAAGGATTTGGTTTTTGATATTGATAATGATTTTAGAGTATATATTGGTGGCCCTGTAGAGCAAGAAAATATGTATTTTGTACATACCTTACCCGAATTAATTCCTGATAGTATTGAAGTAGCTAATGGGATTTATTGGGGTGGAAATTACGAAGCCGTTAAATCCTATTTAGAGAAAGGTTTGATAAAAAAGAATGAAATTCGATTTTTTTTAGGCTATTCCGGTTGGTCTGTTGAACAACTACAACAAGAAATAAAAGAAAAAACTTGGTTGATGATGAAAAATTCATACAGCAATATTTTTTCTATAAATGATGCGAAGGGCTGGAAAGAAAAATTAATGGAGATGGGGGGAAAGTATAAAATTTGGGCTAATTCACCCGAGGATCCCAGCCTAAATTAACACTTGTTAATAATTCGTATCTATTTTAGTTATCTTTG
Organism: Flavobacteriaceae bacterium; assembly: GCA_024763245.1. Lineage (GTDB taxonomy): Bacteria > Bacteroidota > Bacteroidia > Flavobacteriales > Flavobacteriaceae > DQTL01. The sequence continues at coordinate 3,113 of JANTFW010000096.1, forward strand.
TTTATTTAATTCCGTATATTTGTCGCCAGTTTGGTTCCACCTTATGTGGATGAAAAGGGAATTTGGTGTAATGCCAAAGCTGTCCCCGCAACTGTAAGCTAAGTCCGTTTTTTAGGATGCTTACTAATACACTTTAACCACTGTTTAATCTATTTATAAACGGGAAGGTAGTTAGTAAGACGCGAGCCAGGAGACCTGCCAAATCAGTATTAATTTAACACGTTTTCGGAGGAAAAACGATTGATGAAGCAAGGTTTTATATACATAGTATTTTTAGTATTTCCTTTTGTGCTAACGGCACAGCAAGACACTATACAACATATTGATGAGGTACGAGTGTATAGTAAATTTTCACCCAAAGATCAGATAGGATACCGTATTTACAGTTTGTCGGATAGTGTATTACAGTTACACAACTACAGTTTTGTTCACTTACTTCAAAGTAAAGCAAATATATACCTCAAACAATATGGGAACGGCATGGTAGCTACTATGGCAATGCGTGGAACTGGAGCTTCTCATACTGCTGTGTATTGGAACGGAATACCAATCAATTCTTCTTTAAACGGACAAACCGATTTTAATACGATAAATCCGGCGATGTATCAACATATTGCTATTAGAAAAGGAGGGGGAAGTGTGTTACTTGGTAGTGGTGCTATGGGTGGTGCAATTAATTTAACGAACAACATCTCTTTTTTAAATCAGACTAAAGGAAGTATTGCTGTGGCTTTGGGGAGTTATCAAACCTATAACTCGGTTTTTACTATAAACCATAGTTCCCGTAAATTGGCTTTACAAGCAGGGGGTAGTTTTATCCAATCCCAAAACGATTATCCATATTTAGGGAGCGATAGAACCAATGAAAATGGTGCATTTAAGAATTTTGCAGTTACTATTGGATTAGGGTATAAGTTGCAAGAAAACAGTCGAATTTATTACAAGACATTGCTTAACAATTCGGATAGAAATACTTCAGGCTCATTATCCGCATCCAGTAAGGCTAATTTAGTATATAAGAGAGATAACCATTTGTTAGAATGGGTTACTGCAAATCATTTTTATAATGGAAGACTAAAACTTGCCTATACCAATGAAACCTATCAATATGTGTTTGATACGGATTATCCGACTAATTTTTCGGATAATAAAGGGCAGAAATGGATTGTAAATTATATGGCTTCTTATGCAAAAAACACAAAACTTTCCGTACAATCCGGTATTACTATACAATCTATTGTTGGCGAGGGAACAAATATAGGGCAACACGCTGAAAAGAATTTATCAGTATTTACTGGTTTAAATTACACGCCGGCTACTAAATTTAAATACAATGTAAGTCTTCGTAAAGAATGGTCCGATAGCTATAAAATACCATTATTAGTTTCTGTTTCCGGAGCGATAAAATGGAATAATCATTGGTTGACAACCTATAATGTATCCACAAACTTTAAGAGTCCTACACTAAATGATTTGTATTGGCAACCCGGAGGTAATACCCATCTAAATCCTGAAAAATCTTGGAATTCAGAGGTCGGTGTCCAGTGGAAAAATGATAAAATCAAGATGATGACTAACGGGTATTTTATTCAGGCTTCTGATCTCATTCAGTGGAAACCTACTACCGATAACTTTGTTTGGCAACCGGTTAATATACAGAATGTTAATATATTTGGATTAGAGTATGATATTAACTATAATTTTCAAATAAAGAATCATAAGACCCGTTTTGGTATGCAGTATTCTTATACCCTTTCAACCGATAAAAATACGGGTAAACAATTGATTTATGTGCCCTATCACAAAGCGAGTACCAATGTTGAATATGATTATTATACTTGGAAATTTGCTTATAACACACAATACAACAGTAGGGCATATACTACGACCTCTAATACCTCTTTTGTCCCCGGTTATTGGATTTCGTCCATAGCATTGTCTAAGGTGGTAGTAGCCGATAAATTACACCTGTCGGCTGTTGTAAAAAACTTATTTAACAAAAAATATCAGATTGTTTCTGATAGGCCTATGCCTAATATTAATTATAAACTCAATGTACAATTCAAATTTTAAAACCATGATTAAAAACGCCTTTACATTTCTAAGTCTATTACTAGTTCTAATTCTTCAATCCTGTGAAACAAGTTCAATTGATTCTCCCGAACCGCAAGGTGCCTACGAAAATGGTTTTTTTATTATTAATGAAGGTCCTTATGGTAATGGAAGTGGTAGCCTGACCTTTGTCGATACAAATTTTAACTATGTAGAACAAAATGTATTTCAAAATGTAAATGGAGAAAGCTTAGGAAATGTGGTTCAATCTATGGCTTTAAGTGAAGATAATGCTTATATTGTGGTAAACAATGCTCATAAAATAGTGATTGCTAACCGGTTTTCTATGGAAAAGCTTGGAAGTATTGAAACCGGATTAAATAATCCGAGATATATGATAATCACCAATGGTAAAGCTTATGTATCTAACTGGGGTAGCCCTTTTGATTCGACTGATGATTTTATTGCCGTTATAGATTTAGATACCAATGAAGTTATACAAACTATTGCTGTTAGCGAAGGTCCTGAAAAAATGGAACTGATAGGTGATAAAATAGTTGTAGCTATGCAAGGCGGTTGGGGTTTTAATAATAAAATTAGTATTATTAATACGTCTAATAATACACTGCAAACAAGTATTGATTTGGGGTATATTCCAAATTCTATGATTGTAAAAGACCAAGCCCTTTATGTGCTTTCCGGAGGTATTCCTTCTTGGTCTTGGACTCTGCCGGAATCTGCAGGACAAATAACCAAAATAGATACCGATTCCTTTACCATTGTTGATACTTGGGATTTTGACACTTCAGCACATCCCGGTTTTTTAAGTTTCGATGGGACATCTCTATTGTATAATCTTAATGGTAACATCTTTAAATGGAATGGAGCAGATGCATTACCTACCACTCCCGAAAATGGTTTAGGAGGTTATTATTACGGTATGTCGGCAAAAAACAATTTGCTATTTACCTTAGATGCCGCTGATTTTGCCAGTGAAGGGACTTTAAAAATCTTCTATTTGGCTTCTAATAATCAAATTCAAAGTATACCAACCGGTATTATTCCTAATGCCGTTGTTTTTAATTAACGACTTTATGATTGTAAGAACCCGTGTATAGTTAAGGGGAAAAGGACATAATCAAATAGGGATGTACAAAAGTATTACTCTTGGCTTTCAAACCTTTATTTATACTGAGTAAGTCTAAAAGAAATTGTATTTTTGACCATTAAAAGGTCTATCTATGAAAACAATTGACAAAACGGCTTTTAAGCTCCCTAAAGTATCTAACTTTTATCGGGGTAAGGTTAGAGAGGTATATACATTAGAAAATGATGTATTGGTGATGATTGCTACCGATAGAATCTCTGCCTTTGATGTCGTATTACCTAGACAAATACCTTTTAAAGGACAAGTGCTTAACCGGATAGCGGCTAAGATGTTAAACGCAACCGAAGATATTGTTTCTAATTGGTTGTTGTCAACCCCACATCCTAATGTAGCTATTGGCACCTATTGTGAGCCTTTTAAAGTAGAAATGGTTATTCGAGGCTATCTGGCAGGACACGCTGCTCGAGAATACAAAAAAGGGAAGAGGCAGTTATGTGGTGTTACTATGCCTGATGGTATGAAAGAAAATGACAAATTTCCCATCCCGATTATAACACCGGCAACCAAAGCTGCCGATGGCGAGCACGATGAGGATATTTCTAAAGAAGAAATCCTTAGTCGCGGTATTATCAGCAAAACAGATTATAATCAAATCGAAAACTATACACAAGCTCTTTTTGAAAGAGGAACCCAACTCGCAGCACAACAAGGATTACTGCTTGTAGATACCAAATATGAATTTGGTAAAACTAAAGAAGGT
>JANTFW010000097.1 GCA_024763245.1 Flavobacteriaceae bacterium
CTCCGCCTAATGTGGCATCTACATAAACGCCATCCGGGTTAAGAACCAGGGCATCTATACTCTCGTCAAGTAAAACCGGCTTATGATAGGTCATCGGTTGCTTCATTTTCATTACCCATAACTTCTTCAGCGAGATCAGCAAAGTCATCAATAGCATTTTCTATGGCATTTTCATAAGTATCTTTATCCCATATTTCCACAATATTGACCGCTGATGACAAAACAAGTTCTTTGCCTATACCGGCAAAAGATTTCAGGTCTTTGGGGATAAGTATACGACCCGATGCATCGACTTCAACCACTTTTACACCTGCTGTAAACAATCTAATAAAATCATTGTTCTTTTTTCTAAATCGGTTGAGTTTGTTAACCTTTTGCATCATGGCATTCCATTCTTTCATCGGGTATAACTCCAAACAATTTTGAAAAACCGAACGTTTCAACACGAATCCATCCTGCAATACAGGAAGCAGCTGCTTCTTCAAAGGAGCAGATAGCATGACCCGCCCTTTCGTATCGGCTTTACATTCGTATGTTCCAATCAGATTAATCAATCAGGTATCAGTTTAAGTTTCAAAAATAATAAACTTTTACCACATTTTACCACATTTTACCACTATGTTGATAACTTTTGTGATATCAAGCCTTTAAACTGACACTATTTCATATCGAAAACATAATTTTTTTACTTTCAAAACGCATTCTCATCGAGAATACCAAAAGCAACAAATATTTAGTCCAATCTTACTATAAAAATTCCAAATATTATCACCAAAAAGCCTCGTTATAACTTAGGCTATGCTTATGTTTTTTGACTTAATCTTTGAAATTTTTCTTATACAATCTTTAGCCCAAATATTTATTCCCTTTGGTATAAAACATAATTTATTATTAAATAGTTACCTTTGTATTTTATAATTTATTTGTATGGAGCAGTATTTAAAAACTGAAGGTAAATTCACCTATTGGGAAAAGGGAGAAGGACAGCCGCTGATTGTCTTACACGGCCTTATGGGTGGTTTGAGTAATTTCAATGAGGTTTTTAATTATTTTTCGCAATTTGATTACAAGGTGATTCTTCCTAAATTACCTGTCTATACCTTACCCATCATCAATACCAATGTTAAAAACCTGATGAATTATGTTCGCGATCTTATAGAATATAAATCACTGAAAGATGTTATTCTTTTTGGAAATTCATTAGGCGGACATATTGCTTTGTATTTCACAAAACATCATCCGGAATATGTTAAGGCAATTGTGCTTACAGGGAGTTCCGGCCTTTATGAAAATTCCATGGGAAACACTTATCCAAAAAGAGGTGATAAAGAGTATATCCGAAAAAAAGTTGAAGAAGTTTTTTATGACCCTGCAGTTGCTACGGATGAATTGGTCAACTCAATCATGGAAGATATCAATGACCGTGGCAAAGTGATACGCACACTGGCTTTAGCCAAAAGCGCTATCAGACACAATATGGCAAAAGACCTTCCTTCTTTCAACATCCCGGTATGTTTAATTTGGGGTAAGAACGACAAGGTAACCCCACCTGATGTGGCTGTAGATTTCAAAAAGCATTTACCGGATGCCGATCTTTTTTGGATTGATAAATGTGGGCATGCCCCTATGATGGAACATCCACATGAGTTTAATGATATCCTTCACAAATGGTTTAAAAAAAGAGGCCTCTAATCCATTAATTTACAGACGCTTTAATCTATAGCTGAATAAAATAAAAACAATGAAAATACATTCGGCCAAATTTATTATGAGTAATACTGTGGTGTCTCAATGCCCATCACACAACTTGCCTGAATATGCGTTTATTGGGCGATCTAACGTAGGTAAATCCTCTTTGATCAATATGCTGCTAAACCGAAAAGATTTAGCCAAAACATCCGGGAAACCCGGGAAAACACAATTAATCAATCATTTTCTGGTTAATGAAAATTGGTATTTGGTGGATTTACCGGGCTACGGCTATGCGAGTGTATCCAAAGAAAAAAGAACAAAATTTCAAAAATTTATCAAAGATTACTTTTTAAAACGAAAAGAGTTAACAACTGCATTTGTTCTGATAGACAGTCGACATAAACCACAAGATATTGACCTGGATTTTATACGCTTTTTAGGTGAAAATAGAATTTCTTTTAGCATTGTTTTTACAAAAATTGACAAACTTAGTCTTAAAGAGATTAACAAGAATATTTCTCATTATCAAGATGTTATGTTACAGGATTGGGAAGAGATGCCCACCTATTTTATCACATCGGCCACTAAAAAAACAGGACGAGAAGAGATTCTCCATTTTATTGAAGAGATTAATGCTCAGTAACCCCACCTCGCTATTGCCGTCCTGACTCTCCCGATGCTTCGACTCCGCTCAGCACAAGCGGGGAGGAAAGAAAGCCCCACCTCGCTACAGCAACCCTGACCCTCCCCAATGGGAGGGAAGAAATAGCTATAAGTAAATTAAAAGATTGGGTTAATTTTGTTGTATAAATTCGTAGCATGGACAAACTTGATATACTTTATGAAGACAACCATCTCGTTATTCTCAATAAACAAGTGGGCGATCTCGTACAAGGCGACCAAACCGGTGATACACCATTAAGCGAGCATGTAAAACAATATCTCAAAAAAAAATATAACAAACCCGGTAATGTATTTCTGGGTGTGGTCCACAGATTAGACCGACCTACCAGCGGTGCCGTAATCTTTGCCAGAACTTCCAAAGCACTTTCCAGATTAAACAAAATGCTCAAAGAAAAAGAAATCGAAAAGACCTATTGGGCTATTGTAAAAAAACCTGTTAAGCAACGGGAAGGAAGCTTAGTTCATTATTTAAAAAAGAACACCAAGAACAATAAGTCCACTGCTTTTGAAAAAGAAACCCAGGATGCTAAAAAAGCGGTTTTACACTATAAAGTCATCAAAGAAATTGATCATTATGCTTTACTGGAAATTAATCTGGAGACCGGCCGGCATCATCAGATTAGGGCTCAGTTAGCAAAAGTGGGTATGCCTATACAAGGTGATCTAAAATACGGCTACCCCCGTAGTAATAAAGATGGTGGTATCTCACTGCATGCCAGGAAATTAGAATTTATTCATCCGGTGAGTAAGAAAAGTATTGAGGTCTTGGCTAATTTACCAAAAACAGCGTTCTGGAATTTATTTTAATTTATTTCTCAGATTTCCAAACTCTATACTTAACATTGGTATAAATATAGGCTTCTTTAAATTGATATTTCCTTGTAGATCAAGTCCGATACCCAAGTATTTTGAAGGTACAAACTTACACCCTAACTTTGTCATTAATGAGGTTGTGGCAATTGATTCGGTCTCATATAACTCTGACCAGCCATCTGATTCATGAACTAATCTTTCTGTTCTTTTTGTCCCCCAAATTAAACCTAAACCTGCTTGATAATCAAATCTAAATACTCTATCCCCTTTGTATTTTCCTATCATTATACCCAAATTATTAAACACCTCATCTGGAGATGCCCCAAATATGGAAAACTCTTCAGCTCTATAATACTCCATGCTATAAATAGTTTTATCAATAGTGAAATTAGTTTCTAAACCAATGCTAAAACCACCAGCATCATTAGCCCCCATGTAAATACCTATCTTGGGATTAATAGAAAATCTTTCGTTATCGTTTTGGTTTTCTTGAGAAAACAAGCTAACTAACGCAAATAAAAAAAATAGAAAGACAAAAAACAGTTTCATTAGATAGTATCGATAAAAAATTACGAAAATTAAATTCATGCTAATATTATTGCTCTAAATTAAACCTACCACGCTTTAAAGCATAGCAGGTTTAATATTAATTTAATTGGACTACACAAAATTTTAATGCTCAATAACAATTTGTTGAATAACTACTTCGCCATATTCGTATATGTGTAAATAGTATATACCTTCTGCTAAATTTAATGTTTCGATCGTTTTTTCAACATTGTTACATTCCCCTTCATACTCAATATTTGTATATTGGTCATATAAGTAAATATAAAACTGAGAATCACTAGACTGATCTGTAAAGTCTAATGTAAATGCTTCATCAGATGTATTTGGGTAAGCCAATGGAATTGGTATACCACCACTACCGCCACTACCATGTTCTACCCAAAGAATAGCTGCACTCCCCCATTCCGAAACCTCATTACATTCATTAACACCCATTACCTGAACATTCCCATTCGCTCCATTTACTCCTGTGAAAACAGTGGCAAATCTATCTGTTTCATTAATGGAAATTTGCCAATTATCTGCTGAATAATCTAGATATGACACTCTATCAAAAGGATCAGGCAAAATCCAATTGTAATATTCAGCCCCAGGTGCAATACTACAATTGTAATTAACGATTGACCCTGATGTAACCGTCGTAGGCCCGTATAAATATGCCGGAGCAGCAGGCTCATTTAACCAGACATCTTTTTCTATTGTAATTTCATCAAAAATTGCTCTTACATAACCTGATGTACTACTTGATGTGTTTGACTCTACGAATACCGATTCTTCATCATTGCTTCCGACAATTTGTAAATTACCGGACACCTCCCATGTTGGGTTATTTGAAAGGCAAGTATCAAAAAAGAATTCTTCAACATTTCCATTACAAATAGCATTCGGACCTTGCATATTATTACTACTCAGTTTAACTGGCGGTTCGGGGAAAACCCCATCATCACTTAATTCTTCCAGTAGCCATTCTACGCTCGTTTGGGTAAACTGGTCATGGCCTTCATTTACATTTGGGCCAAAATAGTTATCAAAAGGAATCTCTCCCGAACATACAAGGTTTCTATTTCCAAGTGGTGTAGCCCAGTTGGTGTTTGGATTATTTAAGCCTAGAGAACTCACAGCTGGAATAAAAGGTGAAACATGACCATTTTTATAAACTACATAAAATGCCCCTCCTAACAAGTCAGAAAAAAGAGCTGAAAACCATTCCCCAAAATTAAATGGATCTGGATACGGAATTGGGTCACCAAGTTCTCCTACCATACGATCATAACCAGGGAAAAAACCACCAGGCACTACATCCATGTTACCTCTAGAATTAATATTAGTGGCATAAATATGTCTATCAGCATAGAACTTCCTCCAATAATTAGTTATCTCAGTATTGTTATTGTATGCTGGCATATTATATGCTCTAACAATTCCAACAGGAATCGGCATATTACTTATATACTGATATGCGACTATATCAAGGGTTTTTTCACCGTGATTGGCAAAAATACCGGTTTCACCATTTAATACATCTTCATATTGTCTGCCACCAGATAAAGAACCATTGATAAAAGCTACTTTTCGGGTGTTTTGGGGGTATCCTCTACTTCCAGACAAACCATTGCTATACAAATTATTATAATATTGCACAAAATAGGGATGTCCCCTATTTTCTGAAAAACCTTGTAAAATGGTTCTACCATCTAAATAAGTTTGATTAAGTTGGCTACCACTATACCCATTATATTGTTCTATTAATTGCTGTCGAGCTGCTGCGGATTGTAACCAATCTTCTACAAAATCTTCGGCATCTGAATTATCCGGAGCTGCAAGATTAAGGAATGTTTGTAAGCCCATAGGAATATTAGCCCCGAGATGCGGGCTATCTGAGCTAATCCATAGGCGACAATTATGGCTCCATTCTTCCAAACCCGTTTCTTCATATTTCTTTTCCATATAGGCCAGCGCAAAGCGCGATATCTGCCCGCCCATACTAGGGCCTACAATGACCAATTCTTCATTACTGCCATTGGCTGCCAGAACATTGTTGATGGTTTTGTATAGCGACACATGGTTCATGGCATTTCGCTCTATATAGTCTGCACCGCCATCTATGGTATGGTCGTTTCGCACATAGGTTGGGTGGTTGACGATGATGACGTCGTAACCTAACTGATTTAATTTGTCTTTGATATAAATTGGATTCTCATAATCATTGTTAATTACGTACTGCATCATTTCATTAATGGAAGTATGTTCTAAATCGGTTGTTTCAGGATGCGGATCTTCATCTAGAATTTGTCGACCGTCTAAAGGATCAAAACCGTCTATGATGATAATGGGTTTTAACAACTTATAATTGGTATTCGCATCTCTGCATAAAAAATGCGATATTCCAATTGCCCCTCTATCACAGGCACACCGGTATAGCCATAATCGTTTCCATTCCAGTAACTTCCTGTGTCAAAAGTACATAAACCGCTTTGGTTAGGGTCATGAAAACACACTTCATCATCGGTAGGTGGAGGTGGCAATGGTTTGATATAAATTTGTGCCTGTGTTGCACGAGTCGTATTATTACTGAAATGAACGATAAAAGACAAAGTTTTGTAACCAAAAACCTGATAATTAACCGGTATATCCGTAAAATTAAAATGTCCATTTGTAACTATTTCGGCAGTGGTTCCGTTATCAAAATCGGCTTCTATATTATTAATAGACCTGTTTTCATTGTCTTCCAATAGGAACACATTATCAAAATGAAAAGTAACATTTCCAGATGCGTCGGCTATTAATCCCTGTTTTAAAGGAGAGATGATTAGTACTTCTTTGGGAATAAATACTTCTTTATCGTTATTGATCCTTTCAAATTTTTCATCCACCACTTGTAAGGCACCTTCGGTAGTGTTGTCTTCTATATAATTGAGTTGATGAAAAGAAGCATTTATAATACCTATATCTACTTTATCATATTGGGTTCTGTCTGTATAAAAAGTCTGAAGATCTTTATAGGAAACAAATTTTTCCTTATTAGAAGCTTTATGTAACTCATTAAGTGCTTGTTCAAAATATTTAACATTTGATGTATTAATTGAATCATTAAAGACATCTATGCCGGCAAAGGGAAAGACTCTTTCATATAGAATGCCGGAGGTAAAGTCCGTTTTGTCAATATCCACTAACATGGAGTCGATTTTGGATTCAGGTATTTCTTGCCCCCACATTA
>JANTFW010000098.1 GCA_024763245.1 Flavobacteriaceae bacterium
CAGATAATTAGCTCATAGGCAATCCAAATTTATGAGAACTATCTGGATAATTTGAGTGAATTTGGGGCAGTATATGGGCTAATTATCGAAATCTACTGCATTATTGACTTTCTGTGAGATAAATCTTAGGTCGAACTCAGGTTATAAGCATAGTGTAAATAGAGAAATTATGCAGTATTCAATCAAGGTTATATGAACTGTTAAAAAAAATAAACTAATGTCTATTTTTCTAGAATATAGTTTTAATGATACCCAATTATCAAAAAAAATGATCTAATGTTTTTATGACTTTTTACGTATCCACAGTAGGCTTAAAAATATAATATTATTGAAGTAAAAATTTTGGGAATCAAAAAAAACCTTTATCTTTAGCCCTTTAAAACTTAATTATAAATTTACTATTACAATGAAAAAAGTATTTACTATCTTGGCAATCACAGGATTATTACTAATTGGTAGCAGCCAAAACACCTATGCTCAAGACAATTCAACAAAAACAGAACAAGTAGCAGAAGATGCTCCGTTATCTTTCCGTCAAGAGTTAAAACAACGTATGATAGAAGGTGGACCAGCCTTTATGGGTATTGTACTGTTAACCTTAATCTTAGGTCTTGCGATTGCAATTGAAAGAATTATTTACCTTAATATGTCAACTACTAATACTAAAAAATTAGTAGCCAATGTAGAAGATGCTATGGAATCCGGTGGTGTAGAAGCAGCTAAGGAATTATGTAGAAATACAAAAGGACCCGTTGCCTCTATTTTCTATCAAGGTTTAGACCGTGTTGATGAAGGAATCGAAAACGTTGAAAAAGCCGTTGTAGGTTATGGTGGTGTTCAAATGGGATTACTTGAGAAAAATATTTCTTGGTTATCACTCTTTATTGCACTAGCACCAATGCTTGGGTTTATGGGTACGGTAATAGGTATGATTCAAGCTTTTGATAACATTCAAAAATCAGGTGTAATGTCACCAGCAACCGTTGCAGGAGGTATTAAAGTAGCCCTGTTAACCACCGTATTTGGATTGGTAGTGGCTATTATCCTACAAATATTCTACAACTATATTATTTCTAAAGTTGATAGCATCGTAAATAATATGGAAGATGCCTCTATCAAATTGATAGATATTTTAGTACGTAAAAAATAATCACCTTTAATCTAATATATTCATTATGAATAAGAGTTTATCAAAAATATTAACAATTGTTACCTTAGTACTTGCCGTATTGGGAGCAATTTTTTATGGATTGTCCGTTAATGGATCCAAAGAAGAGGGTACATTAGATGCTCCTATGGGTAATTTTGTAGGCTACGCTATGTTCCTTTTAGTAGTTGCTGCCGGCATTGCCGTAGTATTCTCTATGCTTAACTTGTTTAAAAAACCGGCTGTTCTCAAAAAAACTTTGTTGAGTTTAGCTGTTCTTGCCGTGGTTTTGGTTATCGCCTATGTTATGGCCGATGGCGGTACAGTTCTTGATGCTTCAGGGAAAGTATTTGAAGTAACCAAAGAAGGTAGTACCTCTAAATGGGTAGGTACCGGTATTTGGTACAGTCTAATCTTACTGGTTGTCGGTGCGGCATTATTTTTGTGGGATATGGTTAAGAACCTTATTAAATAATCTATTATGGCAAGAAGAAGTTTACCAGAAATTAATGCAGGGTCTATGGCAGATATTGCCTTCTTGCTACTTATTTTCTTTTTAGTGGCAACGACTATGGAGGTCGATGGTGGTATTTCCCGTAAATTACCTCAAAAACAGCCACCTCAAGATATCAAAATTAAAGAGAAGAATGTTCTCCAAATATCGATTAACCGTAATGACCGATTATTGGTTGAAGGAAAACAAATTATCAATGACGTTAAAGAGATCAAACAAATAGCTATCGACTTTATTGATAATGGTGGTGGAGTTGGTAATAATGATGTTGGTGCTTGTGATTATTGTAAGGGAAATAAAGATCCTAACTCTTCTGACCATCCTAATAAGGCTATTATCTCTTTAAAAAGTGATAGAGGGACTTCTTATGGTGCCTTTATCGCAGTACATGACGTTTTAGGACAAGCTTATATGGAATTGCGAAATAGAGTGTGTAAAGAACGTTACGGCGTTAGTTTTGAATCCTTATTAAAACAACAAAAAAGTGATAAATCAGATAAATTAAAGGAGAAAATCAAAAAGATAAAAGCTTTGTATCCTGAGATTATTTCTGAAGTAGAACCAACCGGTAACTAAAAATTTTTTTAACAGATGTCAAAATTTAAAAAACAAAAGAAAGGATTACCCGCTATTTCAACGGCTTCCTTACCCGATATCGTATTTATGTTGCTTTTCTTTTTTATGGTCTCTACAACAATGCGTGAAACCGAACTGAAGATTAAGACACCTAAATTACCTAAGGCACACTATACCAAAAAATTAGAACATAAAAATTTGATCAGTACTATATATATAGGAAAATCTTTAAATGCGTCTAATAAAGGTGATGTCATTCAACTTAATGATAAAACAGCAAGGGTTAGTGATGTAAAGGGTTTTATTTTTGCAAATCGGCAAAAATTACAAGAAGATGAAATTCCTTTTATGACGACTTTGTTTAAGGTAGACATAGATTCAAAGGTAGGAACACTGGCTGATTGTAAAAAAGAATTACGAGATATAGACGCCTTAAAAATTACCTATGCTGCTACACCGACAAAGGAGTAATAGCTTGGTTAATTGAACTTAACAAATAGTAAATAATTTATATAAAGGCAATCCAGAGTGATTGCCTTTTTTTTCATGAAAAAGTATATAATACTCATAGTATTTTTTAGCAGTCTTGCGAGTCCAGCACAAGATAATCTTTTAGTTAACAAATCTTATCTAGAAGACCAATTGTATATTGGTATCAATTATAACATTTTACAAAACAAACCGGAATTAGTGCAACAAAAAGGGATTTCTATTAATTATCAACTGGGATTTATTAAAGACCTTCCCTTAAATAAAAAAGGAAACGTAGCTTTGGGTATAGGGCTGGGTTATGCGTATAACAAATACAACCAGACGATATTAATTGACAAGAATCAACCCGAATTCTCATTAGTGGTCGATGATTATAACAAAAATAAATTTGAGACCCATTGTGTTGAATTACCCTTTGAAATACGAATACGAAATTCATCGCCAACACAATATAAGTTTTGGCGTATTTATTTTGGAGGAAAGATAGCCTATGTGTTTTCTTCAAAAAGTGTTTTTGAGGATCTGGACGCGCTCGTCATCAAAAATCGCCCCATTCCGTATCTTAAGAAATGGCAATACGGGCCACAGCTCTCTTTTGGTTATGGCACCTGGAATATTTATACATTTTTTAATGTGAATCCTCTTTTTGATAAGGCTCCAATTGTAAATGCTTTTGATGTCAATACCCTAAAAAGTTTTAAAATAGGTTTACAGTTCTATATATTTTGATAGATATACGGCACTAAGAGCTGTGTAAAAACACCAAAAAGCAGCCCTAATAGTATTTCAAGAAAGTTGTGTGCTTTAAGCCTAATTCGTGCTTTTGCAATGAGCCCGAAAAGAAGAAAAAGCAGTATTAAAAACACTAAGTAATTGTAATGATAGCTGCTGCTTAGATGTAAGATAAAGCCTATTAAAGCCCCAACACCAAGGGTATGAATAGATACTTTAATCTGTACCCATAAAAAAATATAAACTACTAATAATCCAAAACCTCCGGCTACAAAATAGATCGCCAAATCATTAACCATTTGAATCGAAAAGAGCATCTTACCTATTAATATGGACAGGCTTGTAAAAAAAAGTAAGGGAAACTTTCGTTCTTCGATAGATTTGAGATGAAAGGAGTCTATTAATTGCAGTTTTTTAAAGAGAAAGAGTAATATAGTCGGCAGAAGGTAAGAGCCTACAAAAACCACCAATAAAATAATTAACTTGTAGGTATTGGTGATATATCTCGGAATAGTATATAGATAAAAAATACTGCCTATAAAGGGGAATAAAATAGGATGAAAAAAAGAGGAAATAAAACGGTCGAACATATTTGTTTATACAGATATTCTTAAGTGGATACTATAATTCCTTTCTTAAACGGGCAACAGGCAAATCGAGTTGTTCTCTGTATTTTGCCACGGTTCTGCGCGCAATAGGATAGCCTTTTTCTTTTAAAATAGCGGCTAATTTTTCGTCGGTTAAGGGTTTTTTCTTGTCTTCGTCTTGAATAACCGTTTCTAATATCTTCTTAATCTCACGAGTAGAAATATCTTCACCCTCGGAATTTTTCATAGATTCAGAGAAAAACTCTTTAACCAATTTAGTTCCATAAGGTGTACTGACATATTTACTATTGGCAACTCGAGAAACGGTAGATACATCCATACCAATCTCATCGGCTATATCTTTAAGAATCATAGGTTTAAGTTTAAGCACATCTCCGGTTAAGAAATAGTCACGCTGGCGTCTCATAATACTATCCATAGTTACCATAAGGGTTTGTTGACGTTGTTTAACTGCATCGATAAACCATTTGGCCGCATCTAATTTTTGTCGGATAAATTGGATGGCATCTTTCTGTGACTTCGATTTATCTTTGCTGTCCTTATAGCCTTTTAACATATTATTATAGGTCGAGGAAACGTGCATCTCCGGAGCATTACGAGAATTTAAAGAGAGTTCTAATTCACCTTCGACAATACGAATGGTAAAATCCGGGATAATCTGTTCGGCAACTTTATTATTACCGGAATAAGATCCTCCGGGTTTTGGATTTAGTTTTTCTATCTCCTTAATGGCTTCTTTTAATTGTGATTCTGTGATATCAAACTTATGAATTAGCTTTTTGTAATGTTTCTTTACAAAATGATCAAAAGCTTCGTCGATAATCCTAATGGCCAATAACCGAGCCGGTTTCTCTTTTTTATGTTGTAGTTGAATTAATAGACTTTCTTGAAGATTTCGTGCACCCACACCCGCTGGTTCTAACTGATGAATTACATTGTCTAAAAGGCTTTGCACCTCTTCGGTAGAGGTTATTACATTTTGTGTAAAAGCCAAATCATCAATAATGGCATCTATATCTTGGCGAATATATCCACTATCATCAATACTTCCCACCAAAAACTCGGCGACTTCTCGTTGTCTATCATCTAAACGAAATGTATTTAACTGACTTTTAAGATGCTGGTGAAAACTTTTTCCGGCAGCAAAAGGAATGTCTTTATCTTCTTCATCATCCGTATAGTTGTTAGATTGTGTTTGATAATTTGGAATGCTATCATCTACAATATAATCGTCTACATTAAAATCATCTTCAAGTGAATCTTTGGTATCGTTCTCTATCGCATTATCAAATAAATCATCTTGATTTGTGTCTTCTTCCTTACCGGAATCCAAAGCAATATTTTCTTCAATTTCTTGCTTTACACGCTCTTCAAATGCTTGCGTAGGCAATTGGATCAACTTCATCAACTGTATTTGCTGAGGCGATAATTTTTGTTGTAATTTATATTGTAAAGACTGTTTGAGCATAGTGTTATTTACAGATAACGAGTAAAGTTAATGAAATTTATTAAAAAGCTGCATTTTGGGGTGTTCTCGGAAAAGGTATGACATCACGAATGTTGCTCATTCCGGTAACGAACTGCACCAAACGTTCAAATCCTAATCCAAATCCACTGTGAACTGCCGTACCAAAACGTCGGGTATCCAAATACCACCAAAGCTCTTTTTCGTCTATTTGTAAGGCATTTATCTTTTCTTTTAATACATCCAGACGTTCTTCTCGTTGTGAACCTCCAACAATTTCGCCAATTCCGGGAAATAATACATCCATCGCCCTTACGGTTTTACCATCGTCGTTAAGACGCATATAAAAAGCTTTAATATGGGCGGGATAGTCGAATAAAATCACGGGGCTTTTAAAATGTTTTTCTACTAAATAACGCTCGTGTTCGCTTTGTAGATCAACGCCCCACTCATTAACTGGAAATTTGAACTTTTTCTTTTTATTGGGTTTTGAATTACGTAAAATTTCATAAGCCTCTGTATAGCTCACACGTTTGAAATTATTATCCAATACAAATTGTAATTTTTCTAAAAGAGACCAATCGCTACGTTGTTGTTGCGGTTTTTGGGATTCTTCTTTTACAAATCTATCGTTTAAAAAATCTAAATCATCCTTGGCATTTTTCATCACGTAGGCGATGACATTTTTAATGAAATCTTCAGCTAAATCCATATTCGCATCCAAATCATTAAAAGCTACTTCGGGCTCAATCATCCAAAATTCTGCTAAGTGGCGTGTAGTATTTGAGTTTTCAGCTCTAAAAGTAGGGCCAAAGGTGTAGACCTTGCCCAGTGCCATGGCATAGGTCTCCGCCTCTAATTGTCCGGAAACCGTTAAATTGGTTTCTTTACCAAAAAAGTCTTGTTTGTAATCAATTTGTCCTTTCTCATCTTTGGGTAGATGATTTAAATCTAGGGTCGTCACTCGAAACATCTCACCGGCACCTTCGGCATCTGATCCTGTTATTATAGGTGTATGTACATTGTAAAAACCATTCCTGACAAAATAATCATGTATAGCAAATGTCAAGAGAGAGCGAATACGCATCACGGCGCTAAAAGTGTTGGTTCGAACACGTAAATGGGCGTTCTCCCGTAAAAACTCAAAGCTGTGTTTTTTAGGTTGAATCGGGTACTCTTCCGGATTGGATTCGCCTAATACTTCTAATTTTGTTACTTTGATTTCCAAGGCTTGCCCTTTGCCTAAACTTTCCTTTAAAATTCCCGTTACAGATAATGCAGCGCCGGTATTGATACTTTTTAGCAGGTTTTCATCCATCGTGTCAAAATCGACTACA
>JANTFW010000099.1 GCA_024763245.1 Flavobacteriaceae bacterium
GCCTTTTGTGCAAATACTTGCACTTTTCTAATTCCTGATATACCGGAAAAATCAGGATAAAATTCTTGATGTATAGAAATTGGCTTTACAGAAATCAGCGAATTATTCGCATCGTAGTTAATAATTTGAATATGGCCGTTGAAACCCGATACTTTTTCGCGAATTTTTATCTGCAAACCCACTCCGGTTGCAATAGAGATTAGCATCACAATAATGCCTAATGCAATAGCAATCATCCCAATTTTTATTATTGGAGCAGAAACACTATTTTTATACTTTTTTGAAGCAATTAAACGTTTAGCTATAAATAATTCGTATTTCATATTTTGAAATCCAAAAGTACATATTTCTTT
Organism: Flavobacteriaceae bacterium; assembly: GCA_024763245.1. Classification (GTDB taxonomy): domain Bacteria; phylum Bacteroidota; class Bacteroidia; order Flavobacteriales; family Flavobacteriaceae; genus DQTL01. The sequence goes on from JANTFW010000099.1 coordinate 354, forward strand.
TGGGGCATGCAAAGAAGCAGGGCGGCGATTTAAACTTTGATTTTTTAATTATTAGTAAACATACTATGACCCGTTTTTATACATCTATACTCATTGCACTCTTATTGATTTCTTGTAAAACAAATGTGCAAGTTCCCCTTGTAGAGAAAGAATCTGCCACTACTACAGCCAAAGAAATTAAAACCGGAGCAGATCAAGTTTTATCGTATTTACCCCTACTTCAAAATAAACGAATAGCCATTGTTGCCAACCCTAGTACATTGATAAAAAAACATAAAGGCTATACCCATGTCGTAGATAGTTTACTGGCACTTGAACTATCTCTAAAAAAAGTATTTAGTCCCGAACACGGGTTTAGAGGAAAAGCCGATGCCGGAGAAAAAGTAGTAAACGGAATGGACGTACACACGGGTTTACCTATTATTTCTTTATATGGAGCTCACAAAAAACCTACTAAAAACGATCTAAAAGGAATTGATATTATTTTATTTGATTTACAAGACGTAGGCGTACGTTTTTACACCTATATTTCTACCTTACATTACGTTATGGAAGCTGCTGCCGAACAGCATATTCCTGTCTTGGTATTAGATAGACCTAACCCCAATGCACACTATATAGACGGACCCGTTCTAGAAGACCCTTATCACTCTTTTATTGGTATGCATCCGGTTCCTATTGTATATGGAATGACTATTGGAGAATACGCAAAGATGATTAATGGCGAACACTGGTTACAAAATGGATTACAATGTGATTTACAAGTAATTGCACTTAAGAATTACACCCATCAAAGCCCCTATAATTTACCAGTTAAACCCTCTCCTAATTTACCCAATGCACAAGCCGTAAATTTATACCCCAGCCTATGTTTTTTTGAAGGCACCGGTTTAAGCTGTGGTCGAGGAACAGCCATGCAATTTCAAACTTTCGGTGCACCCAATCTCGATGAAAAGCTGTATCCGTTTCGTTTTACCCCTTTGCCCAACACCGGAGCCAAACATCCTAAACATCAAGGTGAAGTCTGCCACGGATTAGACCTTCGGCAGCACAAATACCTCTCTGAAATAAATATAAATTGGTTATTGGATGCGTACAAAAACAGTAACGAAAAAAAACATTTTTTTAATCCTTTTTTTATAAAATTGGCCGGAACCGCCTCTCTACAAAATCAAATTGAACTCGGCTATGCAGCAGAGGATATAAAAAAAACATGGCAACCCGGATTGGAAAAATTTAAAAAAATCCGATTAAAATATCTACTATACGATTAGGAAGTGTATTTTTGCACGAATCTTGAAAACATCTCAATACCTTAACAAGTTTACCATATGACCTTAGATAAAATAATTGCCATAAGTGGAAAACCCGGACTCTACGAAATACTCTCTGCCGGAAAACAAAATATCATTGTGCAATCTTTAACGGATCAAAAAAGAATTCCAATTACTGCAACAAGTCATATCAATACTTTAGACAGTATCGCTATTTACACCTATACAGAGGAGGTTCCGCTCGCTGAAATTTTGTATACCATTTATACTAAAGAAGCCGGTAAAGTATGTGTCTCTCATAAAGAAAGCAGCAAAAAATTAACCGAATATTTTACCGAAATACTTCCGGAATACGATATTGATCGTGTCTATGTTTCCAATATCAAAAAAATAGTACAATGGTATAATCTTCTCGTTACTGCAAAATTTGATTTTGAAAGCCTTGCACCCGAAACTACAGCAGATGAAACCGGGGAATAATTCCAGAGAAGCACAACTCCAAGCAATCAACCGTTTGTTAGATATAATGGATGATTTGCGTGCGCAATGTCCGTGGGATAAAAAACAGACTTTCGAAAGCCTGCGCCAATTAACTATTGAAGAAACCTATGAACTAGGTGATGCCATTTTAGATCAGGATCTCGATGAAATAAAAAAAGAGCTAGGTGATTTATTACTTCATATTGTTTTTTATGCCAAGTTAGGATCGGAAGAAAAAAAATTCGATATAGCCGATGTTGCCCAAGCTATCTCAGAAAAGTTAATTGTGCGTCACCCTCATATCTATGGCGATGTTAGCGTTGAGAATGCAGAGGATGTTAAACAAAACTGGGAACAGATAAAACTTAAAGAAGGGAAAAAATCTGTCTTAGAGGGTGTTCCAAAATCATTACCCGCTCTTGTTAAAGCTACTCGACTACAAGAAAAAGTTGCCGGTGTGGGTTTTGAATGGGAAAAAATGGAACAAGTTTGGGACAAAGTAAAGGAGGAACTTGCCGAGTTTCAGGAAGAAGTAGCTAATGGAAACCAAAAACGTATGGAAAGCGAATTTGGTGATGTGCTTTTTGCACTAGTAAATTATGCCCGTTTTAATCAAATTTCTCCCGAAAACGCATTAGAAAATACCAATAAAAAGTTTATCAACCGATTCCAAATGATGGAAGATGAGATTCGCAAAGAAGGTAAATCTATGCCGGATCTAAGTTTAGACACATTAGAAACATACTGGGTAAAAGCAAAAAAAGTATTTCGATAAGTGATCTATTTGTCGAAATCAAAACGAATAGCATGCTTCACTTTTTGTTTTAACAAAGCAATTTCTATCACTTCACTCATTTCCGTAACGTAATGAAAAGTAAGTCCTTTTAAATATTTAGACTTAATTTCTTCCACATCCTTTTGATTTTCTTTACACAAGATTAACTCCTTTATATTCGCTCTTTTTGCTGCTAATATTTTTTCTTTAATTCCCCCAACCGGTAATACCTTACCCCGTAAAGTTATTTCACCGGTCATCGCTAATCTGGTTTTAATCTTGCGTTGGGTAAATACAGAAACCAACGAAGTTAACATCGCTATACCGGCACTAGGGCCATCTTTAGGTGTGGCGCCTTCAGGGACATGAATATGTACTTTGTAGGCGTTAAACACCTTGGGGTTAATGCCAAAATTAGCGGCATTTGCTTTGATATATTCTAAGGCTATAGTTGCTGATTCTTTCATAACATTACCGAGATTTCCCGTAATGCTCATACCCTTTCCTTTTGATATTATCGATTCTATATAGAGTATATCACCTCCTGTTTGAGTCCAAGCCAAACCCGTTACGACACCGGCAACATCCGATTTTTCGTATTTATCACGACCCATATGTGAAACACCCAAAATTCTAAGGAGATCTTCATTCGTTAAAGCAGGATTATAGGGCTCTTCCATCGCAATAGATTTGGCGGCAAATCGTACCAACTTTGCTATTCGTTTTTCTAAACCACGCACACCGGACTCCCGCGTGTAGCTATCAATGACCAATTCTAATTGCTTACGTCCTAACTTTAAATCCCTGTTCGTTAAACCGTGCTCTTTGAGTTGTTTTGGCAATAGGTGTTTTCTGGCTATTTCTACTTTTTCTTGTAAGGTATATCCTGTTAATTGAATCAACTCCATTCTATCACGTAAAGCCCAAGGTACATCCCAAATATTATTTGCCGTAGCTATAAACAACACCTTGGAAAGATCGTAACCTACTTCCAGATAATTGTCGTGAAATTTTGTGTTTTGTTCCGGATCTAACACTTCTAACATAGCCGAAGAAGGATCCCCTTGATGGGACTTTCCTAATTTATCTATTTCATCCAGAATAAAAACCGGATTAGAAGTGCCTGCATTTTTAATACCTTGAATAATTCTACCCGGCATAGCACCAATATAGGTCTTACGATGTCCTCTAATTTCCGCTTCATCTCGTAAACCGCCTAAAGACATACGTACATATTTACGCCCTAAAGCTTCTGCTATGGAATGACCCAAGGAGGTTTTACCCACACCCGGAGGTCCGTATAGACAGAGGATAGGCGATTTCATATCGCCTTTAATCTTAAGCACGGCCAGATGTTCAATGATACGTTCCTTTACCTTTTCCATGCCGGAATGATCACGATCAAGAATTTTTTGAGCTCTTTTTAAGTCAAACTTATCTTGTGAATAGGTATTCCAAGGCAACTCAATCATCAAATCCAAATAATTACGTTGTACCGAATATTCGGCCACTTGCGGATTCATACGTTGTAAACGGCCTAATTCTTTCTCAAATTTTTCGGCTATTTCTTTAGACCACTTCTTCTTTTTGGCCTTTTCTTTTAATTCCTCGATTTCCTCTCCATAAGCTCCACCAAGTTCTTCTTGAATTGTTTTTAGTTGCTGATGCAGATAATATTCACGTTGCTGCTTATCCATATCAGAACGTGTTTTAGATTGTATATCCTGTTTTAATTCTAAACGTTGTTTTTCTACCTCTAATTTTTTTAAAGTCAGTAAGGCCCGTTCCTTTAAATCCGGTTCATCTAACAAGACTTGTTTGTCAGGAACTTCCATATCTAGATTAGACGAAATAAAATTCAATAAAAATGTTTTACTCTCGATGTTCTTAATGGCAAAACTGGCTTCAGAAGGCAAGGCCGGATTGAGTTGTATAATCTCTAACGATTTCTCACGAATGGAATCAATAATCGCTTCAAATTCAGGATTATTGATAGCGGATCGATCTTCTTTAAAAACCTGTGTTGTCGTTTTAATATAAGGTTCTTTTTGCAAGAGTTCCCCTACTCTAAATCGTTTTGTACCTTGAAGGATAACGGTAGTATTACCATCGGGCATTTTAAGAATCTTCAGAATTTTGGCAACTGTCCCTACTTCGTATAAATCCGTAATGGAAGGATCTTCTACAGCTTCATTTTTTTGGGCTACCACACCTATTATCTTATCGCCATTATTCGCATCTTTAATAAGTGCAATAGACGAGTCTCTACCGGCAGTTATAGGAATTACTACACCCGGAAAAAGCACCGAATTACGCAAAGGTAAAATGGCTAACTCATCAGGTATTTTTTCTTTGTGAATTTCTTCTTCATCTTTAGAACTCATCAAAGGAATAAATTCTGAATTTTCATCTAAATTATCGAGTGACATATTGTCAATTAGGCTAAATTTTAATTTGCTCATCGCTATATCGTGGTCATTTTGTCATTACTACAGAAACCTAAATCTAACAATACATTTGTAACAATTTGATTAACTGTAATTTACAATATCATTAGGTTTCTTATCTACCCTTATAAGTCAAAGCTCGTGCCAAGCCTTATTAAGACGGCAAAGTTACGCTAATTTGTAAAGTGTAAAGCTAATTACTCAAGAATTAAACCGAAATATTGGACATTTTTTTTACTTTTGCACTCTAAAAATTCGTATCATGTTTTTACCTATTGTAGCCTACGGCGACCCTTTATTACGCAGAAAAGGACAACCTATTGACAAAGATTATCCGGAGTTGGACACTTTGCTCCAGAATATGTGGGAAACCATGTATAACTCCTACGGCGTGGGGTTGGCTGCTCCACAAATCGGTAAAAATATTCGCTTATTTATTATTGATGCGGGCCCTTTTGCAGAAAACACCGATTTATCGGAAGAAGAGCGAAAATTTTTAAAGACTTTTAAACGTGTTTTTATCAATGCGCAAATCATAGAAGAAAAGGGAGAAGAGTGGGCTTTTAGCGAAGGCTGTCTCAGCGTTCCCAACATCAACGAAGAGGTACTTCGAAAACCTGAAGTAACAATAGAGTATGTCGATGAAAATTTTAACAAACACCGAGAAACACTTACCGGTCTTGCAGCACGGGTTATTCAACATGAGTACGACCACACCGAAGGTATAATCTTTACCGATAAAGTATCACCCTTTAAAAAGCGACTTTTAAAACGTAAATTAGAAAAAATCTCAAAAGGAGAGGTTGATGTAGATTATCCTATGCGGTTCCCAAAATTAAAACGTAGATAACGAGAGTTAGCCTTTGTTTTTACAGAAGGTTAGCTACTGTGATTATTTTATTATTGAATCAATAAAAATTTGTTCATTTAGCGGTGTTAAAATATCAATAGAATAATCATCCTCAATTCTAATTCTCTGAAATTCAAATATTTCGTCACTTGTCAAATCTCCCCAATATTTAAATGGAATTTCTTTTACTATTCCAATTCGTAATTTATCTCTACCTTCGCAGTTTGTATCAATATGTATTTCAGTCGGTTCATAAATTAATTCATATTTCAGTCTACCTTTATTATCATAGAATTTCCAAAGTCCAGTCCGATAATAATAGAAACCTGAGTTCGACCTAAGCTTTGCTCACAGTTTCAGATAATTAGCTCATAGGCAATCCAAATTTATGAGAACTATCTGGATAATTTGAGTGAATT
>JANTFW010000100.1 GCA_024763245.1 Flavobacteriaceae bacterium
TTAATTTATTATTAACTAATTGTTAATTATAAATAAATAAATATTGAAAATAAAGCAGTTAATAAAAAAATATTTGTTAATAAAATTCAATAAACTCTTGATTTTAATAAAAACAAATAGAAAGCTCTTTTTTTTTTCTACAAATTAACAAGCTATTATATACATCATAGATTTATAAAAATTTTTAAAGGCTTTTAAGTATATAGTATTACTTGTTGATAACTTTCTATTTGTTTAAAATTAATTTGAGAAAGCGTCTAGATATTAAATCCCATTTCAGCCACTTTTTAAATTAGGATCTTCTTATTAAAAAGTATACTTATTTTATTGTGTAACTTTGCTTATTAATTCTATACAAGAAAGACAATGTCTAAAAAAAAGAAAAGTACCCAAAAAAATACTTTTGACAAACAATATACGCAATCATTACTTCAATTTTTAACCAACAATGCCAACCAAAGTTTTAATTATAAACAACTGGCATTTCAATTAAATATTGTAGATGACTTTAACAGAGGAGAACTTAAAAAATTAGTAAAAAAATTACTGGATAATAAGCAAATTAAAGAGGTTGGAAGAGGAAAATATAAAATTACCCATCAATCTTACTACTATGAAGGTACACTGGATGTTACCATGAATGGGGCTGCTTTTTTTATGTGTGATACATTAGATAAAGATATTTATATCCCTGCACGAAATCTCAATCATGGATTACATGGTGATCTGGTAAAAATATATGCTTATAACAGACAAAGAAGTAGTAAAAAACAGGAAGGTGATGTAGTTGAAATCATTAAACGTGCAAAGACCACTTTTGTAGGGACTTTACAATTGCATGCCAATCACGGTTTTGTTATTCCGGATGATAAACGAATGTATGCTGATTTTTTTATTCCCAAAAAACGTATCAATAATGCTAAAGACGGTGATAAAGTGGTCGTTGAAATGAAAGATTGGCCTTTGAATTCTAAAAATCCTTTTGGTAAAATTGTGGATATTTTAGGTAAACCAGGCGAACATAATACCGAAATACATTCTATTTTATATGATTATGGATTACCTTATAAATTTCCGGAACAAGTGGAGCAGGATGCGGCTAATCTTCCTATTGAAATAACCCAAGAAGAAATTGCAAAACGAAGAGACATGCGTAAAGTATTAACCTTTACTATTGATCCCAAAGATGCAAAAGATTTTGACGATGCTTTATCTTTTCAAGAATTACCCAATGGTAATTACGAAATAGGAATACATATAGCCGATGTATCACATTATGTACTCCCAAATACTATTTTAGAAGAAGAGGCCTATAAAAGAGCCACCTCTGTATATTTAGTAGATAGAGTAGTGCCTATGTTACCCGAAATATTATCTAATAATGTATGCTCATTACGACCCCATGAAGAAAAATTAACTTTTTCGGCTATTTTTGAAATGAATACCAAGGCAAAAATAGTAAAGCAATGGTTTGGCAGAACTGTAATCTATTCTGATAAACGCTATGCTTACGAAGAGGCTCAAGAAATTATTGAACATCCGGAACCCTTTAAAATAGCTAAATCGTCATTAGATAAAAATTTAACTAAGGCTATTCTTACCCTTGATACATTGGCTAAAATATTACGAAAAAAAAGAATGGATTCCGGTGCCATTACTTTTGATAAAATTGAAGTACGTTTTGATTTAGATAAAGAGAATGAACCGATTGGAATCAAATTTAAGCACTCCAAAGATGCCAATAAACTTATAGAAGAATTTATGTTATTAGCCAATAGAAAAGTGGCTGAATTTATTGGAAGAAAAAAAGATGGAAGTCCTACCAAAAATACTTTTGTCTATCGTGTACATGACGAACCTGATATTGATAAGTTAGCTGTTTTACAACAAATTATAGGTAAATTTGGTTATCGTATAGATACTAGAAATGTTGAGTTTTTATCTAAATCTATTAATAAACTCTTATTGGATGTAAAAGATACACCGGAAGAAAATATGATAGAAACACTTACGATACGATCTATGAGTAAAGCCATATATACCACTAAAAATATTGGACATTACGGATTAGCATTTGATTATTATACACATTTTACCTCACCCATTCGCCGTTATCCGGATGTAATGGTACATCGTCTATTACAGCATTATTTAGAGGGTAAAAAATCACCTAAATATCCCATTTACGAAGAAAAATGTAAGCATTCATCCGAACGTGAACAAATGGCCACTAAAGCAGAACGTGACAGTATTAAATATATGCAAGTAAAATATATGCAAAAACATATTCAAGATATTTTTGAAGGGGTTATTTCCGGTGTTACTGAATGGGGAATGTATGTAGAAATAACTGATAATTTGTGTGAAGGTATGGTGCGTATTAAAGATATAGATGATGATTATTATCTATTCGATGAAAAACAATATGCCATTATAGGTCAGGCTACCAAAAAAATGTATCGTTTAGGTGATACCGTAAACATTCGAGTTAAAAATGCCGATTTAGAACGCAAACATCTTGATTTTACACTACTGAGTTAGTTTATTTTACTATAATAAATTCATTCTTAATTAATTTAATTTGTACATTTGTACTATAAAATAAAACATCATGAATGCACTAACTATATTTTTAGGCGTAATAGGGGGTCCACAAGTAATCATTATTGTGGTGGTCGTCCTTTTACTTTTTGGCGGTAAAAAAATACCTGAATTAATGCGAGGTTTGGGTAGTGGTATCAAAGAATTTAAAGATGCTACAAAAGATGAAGAGGAAGATCCCAAAAATATTGACCAAAAAAAATAACCAACCAAACACAACCAACTAAAAAAGCAAGAAATAAATGTTTATTTCTTGCTTTTTTTTGGTTTATGACCCTTACAAAAGGCAAATATTAGTTTAAATTCAACGTCCTTAAATACTTTGATATAAAAGTAATGTAACGGCCTGATTTAAAATGAACTATTTATTTTTCTTTTTAAGATTTGCTTGCTTCATCGCTTCACCCATTTGGTTTGCTGCAGTAAATGAAGCTACCATATCATTGAGCATATTACTTCCTGCTTGTGGAGAATTAGGTAATAATATCAAGTTAGAATTCGTATCCGAACCTATGGATTGCAGCGTATCATAATGTTGGGTTACAATAATTAATGCAGAGGCTTCTTGTGAATTAATACCCACCCTGTTAAGCACATCTACACTTTCTTCCAGACCTCTGGCTATTTCTCTACGTTGATCGGCAATACCCATACCTTGAAGTCGTTTACTTTCCGCTTCTGCTTTGGCACGTTCTACAATCAATATACGTTGTGCATCACCCTCATATTGTGCGGCTGTTTTTTCACGTTCAGCTGCATTAATACGGTTCATGGCTATTTTTACCTTTTCGTCAGGATCAATATCGGTAACAAGAGCTTTGATAATATCATAACCATAATCTAGCATAGCTTCTTTTAGTTCGCGTTGAATAGCTAATGCAATTTCTTCTTTTTTTACAAATACATCATCTAAGGATAATTTAGGTACTTCAGCTCTCACGGTATCAAAGATAAAAGCGGTAATTTGTTCATGTGGGTTTTGTAATTTGTAAAAGGCATTGTACACATGGTCACTTTGTATTAAAAACTGAACAGAAATTTTAAGGTGTACAAACACATCATCTTTTGTTTTTGTTTCTACAATCACATCTAATTGTTGAATTTTTAAACTGATTCTTCCGGCAATTCGATCTATAAGAGGTATTTTTAATTGTAAACCGGCTTGACGGATACTTTTAAATTTTCCGAAACGTTCAATAATGGCCGCTGTTTGTTGTTTTACTGTAAATAAACCGGAAGCGACGATAATAATAATTAAGAATAAGAGAAAATAAAATCCTGGCATTTTTTTAAGTTTTAATGGTTAATACTGTTATTGGGTTAAAGATAAGTATTAATTGTGAATTAATACTATTTATTAGTACTAAAAAATGTACTTTTGTTACAAGTATTCTTAGTATTGAAATAATTTATTTTATGAAAAAAATAATTGTAAGTATCATTTTAGTGTTAACCCTTATTGTAGCTGGGTATTTTACCTTTGTGTATTATGTTTCTTATAGTGAAGGATATAGAGCCGGGGAACTCATTAAGTTTAGTCATAAAGGTTTAGGTTTTAAAACTTGGGAAGGCGAGTTAAGCCAAGGTGTATCCGAAGCACAACGTTTTGAATTTTCTGTAGAAGACAGAGAAAAAAAGGTTATCCAAGATCTTAAAGATATGCAGGGTAAAATGGTTAAACTTACCTACAAAGAGCGCTATGCTACTTTCCCTTGGTTGGGCGATACCAAGTATTTTGTAATTAAAGCAGAGTTGGCAAAATAAGTTACCAACTAACGCCGGCACCTCCACCTCCTGAAGATCCCCCTCCAAAGCTGGATCCTCCACTATAACTACTACTTCCTCCAAAACCACTACTTCCCGAACTGCTACTGCTACTCGTAATTTTAGGTAAGGTAATCTGCTTTACTTTCTTATAATGGCAATTTTTGCATTCGTAAGTATTTTCTTTTATTCCGGTACTGGTCTTGGTGGCCGAACGAACAATTTTGCTATGCGATAAACGATAGGTTCGATAATTACATTTAGGACATTTTGAATATTTAGAAAACAAACTTTTATAACGTAAGACCATTACATCGTCTCCGTCGTCTGTAATCCACACATCATAATCTACCGATTTAAGATTTTCTTCGACTAACTGTCCTCTCTTTAAAAATGGATCTTCGGTAACTTCTGTTTTTTTAAACATTTCTTTTCCATTTTTCTTACTATACCTCGGATGATTTCGATAGGTCTTAAGTCGCCTTTTAATAAATAAAAATCGTATAAGTAAAAAGGGAATAGGAAATAAAAGAATATAAATAAAATGTTTGATTTGATATAAATCTTGGTATTTATCGTAGAATTCCTCTTTATTTTTGTTTATTCTTCTAACCGAAGAAAAATAGTAAAAGAGTACTATTAACATGGCTAAAACATAGCCTAAAAACAAAAAATGTAAGGGATTGGGAGCAGGAGAATAGGTAACCCCACCTGAATCGTAGATTTCTTCCACAACTTCAGGATTTTCTAAAATACTTTTAATTCTTTTTATACCAGCAAGTAACCCGGAACCATAATCTCCATTTTTAAAATGAGGAACTAATTCTTGTGAGGCAATACGATAGCTTAATGCATCGGTTAATATGGGTTCTAACCCATAACCCGTCTCAAATTCTGTTCTACGTTGGTCAATTACCGTAAGTATAAGCAGCCCATTATCTTTTTGTTTCTGTCCAATACCCCATTTGTTAAATAAACGTGTAGCAAAATCTTTGGGTACCTCATTACCAATACTATTAACAATTACCACTGCAATTTGAGCTGTGCTGGTATTTTCAATTTCGGTAATTAAGCTATTGAGTGCTGTTACTTCTTCATCAGTTAATATGTGATCCGGATCTGAAACCCATCCGTATCCATTATCTTTAGGGTTGGGGATAGTAGCAATGGAATACGCTTGTTGTGCATGCAATGGAATAGCGAATACGAGTAATAAATAAATCCAATTTTTGATAAAAATATGCTTCATGCTCTTTAGTTGCTTAGTTTTTTTATTGCTGTATGTATTCTTTCAATACTTGCTTTTTTCCCAATCATTTCGGCAATAGTAAAAACATGAGGTCCTTGCATACTTCCCACCAAACTAAGGCGAAAAGGCATCAACACTTTTCCAAATCCAAGTTCTTTCTGTTGTATCCATTCTTTTACTGTACTTTCTATATTTTCATCAGTAAAATCTTTTATTTTTTCTAATATTTGAATGAGTTCTTGCATCAACTCATTCGTGTTTTCTTTCCATGCTTTTTTTGTGGCTTTTGAATCATATTCAGTGGGAGCTATAAAGAAATATGCACTCAAATCCCAAAAGTCGGAAATAAAGGTGGCTCTTTCTTTAATTAAGCCTACAACCTTATGAATATAGTCAAATTCAAAATTACTATGGGTTTTTTCTGTAACGATTTTAGAAAAAGAATCTGCTAAGAAAGTGTTCGATTTGTGCTGCATATATTGTTGCTGAAACCATTTGGTTTTATCTACATTAAATTTAGCTCCACTTTTGCTCACTTTTTCCAATGAAAATGCTTGAATAAGTTCTTCTAAACTAAACAATTCTTGTTCCGTTCCCGGATTCCATCCTAAAAAGGCCAGCATATTAATAAAGGCTTCTGGAAAATACCCATCTTCTCTATATCCTCTGGAAACTTCTTTTGTTTCTTCATTGGTATACGCTAACGGAAATACAGGGAAGCCCAGTTTATCACCATCACGTTTACTCAATTTTCCTTTACCAACCGGTTTTAGTAACAAGGGTAGATGTGCAAATTTTGGTATTTTCCATTGGAATGCTCGATACAGTAAATAGTGTAATGCCAATGATGGCAGCC
>JANTFW010000101.1 GCA_024763245.1 Flavobacteriaceae bacterium
ACTCTGGAAGCTGTTAAACTGCGACTTTCATCGGCAGCCGGAGCAAGAAAAGACATTACAGCAGCATTAGCCGTACCGAAAACGCTGTAAAAAGAGGTCTGATCGTGTAAATTAAAGGCAAATTGGGCTTGTGTCGTACGAATTAAATTGTGTAGTAATTGCGCTTCTTTACTTTGTAAACTTACCGCATCGCGATTTAAATCAATTCCATTTGCATTTTCACGTGTATAAACAGCTGCACCATCCGGATTGAGCATAGGGACGACATATAAAGAACATCTATTTAACAGATTATTTACCGGTTCTGTATGGTACTCGGCTTGAATATAAGCAAACAAATCAAACATTGATTTCGTTGCCGTACTCTCATCACCATGCATTTGTGTCCAAAGAACAATAGGTGTAGCTCCATGGCCCAAATGAATTAAATGAATAGGGTTTTCCTGTTCGGAGTAACCTAAAATTGATTTTTTAAAGTATTTAGGCGATAATTCATCGATTAAGGGACGTATATCATCAAAACGTATTTGCAGTCCGGAAATTTTTTTTTCTCGGTATAAAGCGTATTTATTTTCGAGCATCTATTTTAATTTTGTTTTACAAATGTAAACTCTTTATAATTAACATTTGTAAACATAGTCTTGTATACAATATTAATCAAAATTAAGTTTACATACTCAGTTTGTAAATATCTGTAAACTAGCTATAATCTGTGTATAGAAAATGTCTATGTTTATTACATATAAAGTTCTATTCCAGTTATTTAAACACTTATTGTTAATGGGATGATTTAATTATATTACACTACTATTTGTCTAATATAACTAAAAAATCGTATCTTTGTAAACGAATAGTTACACTTGTAAACATATAAATTTATTACAATGTTAAACACGGCAATTTTTACAAAAAAACTACAAGAATTGATGGCTTACCATGAATTAACTGCTTCTAAGTTTGCAGACAGTATTGGTATTCAACGTTCAAGTATCTCTCACCTACTTTCGGGAAGAAATAAACCCAGCTTAGATTTTGTATTAAAAATTATAGATCGTTATCCGGAAGTGACTTTTGATTGGTTAGTGAAAGGAATCGGTACTTTGGATGGCATTGAAACAGAAACACCTACTCTATTCGATCAACAAGAAAAAAAATTAAATCCTACTATTCCACAAGATCGTGTAACTAAAAAAAATTCCCAAAACCAACAACAAAAAATCGAAAAAGTTATTCTACTCTACCAAGATGGTAGTTTTAAAGAATACGATTATAAAAATGAATAGTGATACCCAAAAAAATTTATTACAAAATAGCCAGGGTTCTAAATAACGTGAGTTCGATATAAACTAAGTTTTTACTATTTTTAATAGATGCCTGTAATTCAACTTTTTGTCATTTCAACCGAAGCAGAAGAATCTACAAAACATTATCACAAAAATCTCTCCACTACAGTCGAGATGACAATGAACTTAACAAGGTTCATAACTAACTGATGTACAGTGTGAATTATATCAAACTCACATTAAAAATGGGTTTATACGCTAATTTTATTCATTCATAGGAATTATAGTCTACCTTTTTTTAGGAATTCGTTTTCTCTCCTAAATGCAGTATATCAAGACTATTGTATAAAAAGATCCAAACAAGAAAAGCTAATGCTAACAAAGCTACTTTATTATCAATATAATTAACAACGTGTATTTGCGTTGGATAATATTTTCCTAAAGCATAAAAATTATACAAGTAACCCCTTTATCATAGGCCTTGTCATTACTTATAACGATAGACATTTCCTAGCAACGAATATGACCTACTCTAACAATTCAGCCATTCCTTTTTTTGCAATTAAGATTAAAGATTCTTTAGTAGCATTATCGGTTTGGGATTGTTTCTTTACCAAACTTTGTAAAAGTCCTAAAGCCATTTGATCTACGCCATATTTTTTGTAGTGTTTCCCCTTTTTTACAAGGTCTTTGACTAAACTTTTAATAGCTTCTTCATTTTCACTAGTAGCAATCCAATCGAATGTTTTTTCAAAATCATTTTTATGATATTTGGAAAAATTCGACATAAACATCGTCGCTAATAAATTTTTAGCGATAAACGGCATTTCTGATTCATCGTTTTCGGCTATATATATTTTGGTTAATAATGTGGCTAAATATTCTCTCGCCTCTTTATCGAATCCTTTCATAGCAGCTAATGCCGATTCTTTATCTAAATCGTACATAGCCAAAGTTGCATTTCCTTTTACAGAATACGACTCACTTTGCATACCCCGTTCAAAAATGGGTTTGTAAACAGGGTCTATCAATTTACCTAAAATACTAATAGCTATACCTTTAACAATTGTCTTAGGATCGCTTGTCGCTAGGTCTTCAATAGCTTTAATGGCTTGTTTTTTATGGTATTTTCCCCTTAAATCAATCGAATTTAACGCTAATACACGCAAACCATAATACTTATCGTGCAATGCTTTTGTCAATGTAGAAAACGCTAATTCATCATCTTGATGTTTGGCTAATTCTTCTATTGCCTCTCTCCTATCCACATAATGGGGTGCATGATTGTACTGGAATATATAATTGGCTAAGGTTTTCTCCGTATCTGTAATTTCGCATAACAAAATATGGTTGGCATTAACGTTAACCAAATCCGGTTTTTGATTATACCTAAAAGTAAAGTCTTGTTCTTTTTCGGTAACATGAACGGTATGATTGGCTACTTTTCCACTTTCATAAACATCAATAGTTAAAGGAAAATCAAAAACTTTGTCGGATTGTTTTACCGTAACAGTCACTGTTTTATAAAAATCACTATAATCATAACTAATATGTAATCTAGGATTTCCATTAGAATAATACCATTGATTAAAAAAAGGATTGAGATCTTTACCACTAACTTCTTCTAGCGCAATACGTAATTGTTGTGCTTCGGCTGTGCCAAATTTATGACTTTCTAAATAATGCTGTAGTCCGGTAAAAAAAGCATCATCACCCAATTCATTTCGTAACATATGCAAAATAACCCCACCTTTTTGATAACTAACACCGTCGAAAACATCTTCTCTACTGGCATAATGGAATCGAACCAAATCTTTATCGTAGTTATGTCCCATTAAATATTGCTGTCTATTATCGTATAAATGTGCATCGGCATGATCTTTACCGTATTTATATTCTCTCCATAAATATTCAGAATAGTCTGCAAAAGATTCGTTTACCGTAATATTACTCCAACTTTCTGTAGTTACCAAATCCCCAAACCAATGGTGCGATAATTCATGAGAAATCACATCTTCCCAAATGTTTTCATCTACCAATTGACCCTTTCTTTGATAGGCCGTTTCAGCGTGTAAAGTGCTGGTTGTGTTTTCCATAGCACCACTTACATAATCTCTTGCCACCATTTGGCTGTATTTATCCCAAGGATAGGCAACACCAAACTTATCGGAGAAAAACTGTATCATTTCGGGTGTATTTCCAAAAATATCTTTAGCTACAGACTCATATTCAGGCTCTACGTAATAATTTACCGGTTTCCCTTGCCATGAATCTTCTACTTTACTATACACACCAATACCCATAAAGAACAAATACGGTGCAATGGGTTGATTCATTTTCCAATAATCGGTACGTGTACCATCTTCATTCTCATTAGACGAAATTAATAACCCATTAGATAGGGTTGTATATTTTGATGGAATGGTAATATATATTTCCTCTGTACTCTTTTGATTTGGGCTATCAATAGTAGGAAACCAACAACTGTTAGATTCCGTCTCTCCTTGCGTCCAAATTTCGGTAGGTTTATCAGGGTCTGTACCATCAGGATCAATAAAATAGAGTCCTTTGGCATCAGAAATAGCCATACTTCCTTTTTGTTTTACTTCTTCGGGTCTAGCTGTATAGTTTATATACACTGTAAATTCTTCGTCTCTAGCATAGGCATTCCCAAGGTTTATTATCAACTCATTACCATCATAATTGTATTCTAAATCCTTGTTTCCCATCTTAATACTATGAATCAGCATGGCTTTGGCATCTAAGCTAATATTTTGAACTGCATAAAAATGAGGTTTTGCTGTAATCCATGCTTCTCCGTGCATTTGCCGTTTTGGAAAATCAAAATTCACTTTGAGTTTGGTATGTACCAAATCATGTATCTTGGTACGTTCTCCTCTATATATTTTTATTGGATTTTGATGCTCTTGAGCCGTTATTATCACAGAGAGCAGAACGGCTATTAGAAGAAATAATTTTTTCATAAAAGTGTATTATGTATTAAATAATATGATAAGAATAGGGCTAAAATACTAAATAAATTATTGGGTGTTCATAAATAGCAGAATAATCCTTAAGTACGTGTCTTTTTTAACAATTCTTTTAGGGGCTCCAAAGCTTTCGTATTTTCATTAAAGTCCATTTTCTGTAGTAAACTCAATATTTTTTCAGGTTGCATTGCTTTGCCCAAGACGCGAATAAGCAACCATCCGGTAGTATTATCACTAGCAAAAATGAGTAATTCATTTACACTTTCATCATCCCCAAGCATTACAATTTTTGCTCCTTTAGATGCATTTCCAAAACGCATCAGTTCGGTATATTTTGGCTGTTTAAGAATACTCTTAAGCTGGAGTTTATCTTTTTTGTAACGTTCCGGGTTGCTGTCGTTAATGGCAAAAGCCAGTACATTTGCTTTTTTGATAGACTTAAGGGTTTCTATATTCTCATCAGTACTAAAGTGTTCATCCAAAGAGAACACGCTGGCCGGTATATCAAATGAGATAATGGCATCATCATCTTGTTTATCTACTATAAATTGTTGTAAACTTGTGGTCGTATTACAACTAAAAATAAGGCTTGCCATTACGGCAAGCCCAAATATTCTAATTCCTTTCATCTTTATCTTTTTTCTGCTTTTTCTAAGTATTCCCCTGCGGGAATATTCATATTAGTAGTGATTTTAGAGATGTTATTCAAGTCGATATCTCCGGTTAAAGAAATAATGACTACTTCTGCATTACCACGTCCTTTTTTATTCAATTTGATATCCATTTCATCTACAATCATTAAGAATTCGCTTACGTGATCTTCATCTTTACCTTCACGAACATAAATTTTAACATTGGCATCTTTATCTTTTATACGCATTAATTCGGACAACTTTCTGTTTTTAAGATACTTATCGAATGTATTGCGCATTTCATCAGCAGTTTTGGTATCTTCGGTTGTAAAAATTTTCAGATCTTTAAGTCCACTAACCAGTTCTTGAAACTGTTTACCTTCTTCAGAATCACTAGAGACTTTTTGGAGCATTTTAAAAGCTTGTTGTGTCACCACTACTGTGGTTACCTCATCATAGTCTTCAAATTTATCGAATATGGAGGAATCTTGTGCCCAAACATTTATGGCAAAAGTCAAGCTTACGAGTACGATTACTATTTTTTTCATTTTTGTTTGTTTTAAGGTTTGTTACATAGGTATTTTTATTTTTTGTTGATAAATACCTTTTGTGTTGTTTGATCTATTTTATCTAATTCAGCAATGGCGATACTCCCTTTATTCATATGATTTGCAATAATTTGTAAAGCCATTTTGGTATTTGTATAAGCCTTATCCACTTGGTACTGTTGATACCTATTGTAGGATATTAGACCTATAACTATCAGCAAACCGGCCACCATACCCATCCATTTACGCTTGTCATAATTTGATTTTAAGCGAATGCTTTTGGTATAATTTTCAGCCTTACTTTTAGCAAAATATTGAAACATATACTGATATTCTTGCAAATGTGGTGCCACAGTATCGCTGTTAAAATAGGTTTTCAATAGGGCTTCTTCTTGTAAGTTTGTTTTTGCTTCAAGATATTTTGCCAGTATTTTTTCTATGTTATCCAAGTCCGTATGCATGTTCCTTTATTAATTTTTCTCGTATTGATTTTCGTGCTCTAGATAATGCCACTCGTATGGCGGTTTGTTTCATCTGCAACATTTCGGCTATTTCATTAAACTCATATTGTTCAATATCCCGTAACTGCATAACTAAGCGTTGTTGTTCGGGCAATTTATTAATATATTTATGTACTAAGGCCACACTATCTTCTTGTTCTATACGCTTTTGTAAATTAGCACTTCTATCTTTATAATTACTGTGTACTAAGGTCAGATTATTGGCTTGTTTTGATTTTAATCGATCTAAACAATAGTTTTTAGTCATCGTCATGGCGAAGGCCTCAATACTTTTGTAATCTTTTAATTTCTTCTTGTTCTTCCACAATTTTAAATACAACTCCTGAATGGCATCTTCTGCTTCGTCCTGTGAAAGCAGTAATCGTTTTGCCAAACGAAAAACTTTATCTTTAAAGGGCATCACCCGATCTAAAAATGCCTGTTCATTCATTGTAATTTGGTTCGTTGCACTAAAAATATTTCTATTTGCT
>JANTFW010000102.1 GCA_024763245.1 Flavobacteriaceae bacterium
GATTTTTTAAGCATTAATGATGATTCGTCATCAAAACCATATCCTTGCCATGGTTCTGGTGAAAATACACCCACATACTTGTAGATACGCATAGATGGGATTCCGTAAACAATCATAGTACCGGAGTTTCCAGTCCCTACAATTGAAAAGTACTCGTCACGACCACCACGTGGCATGAACGTCTTTACTGCTGACAGCACGTCGTTGTCATTAAGACCGCGCGCTTTCTTTACATCATCAAGAGTTTGTTGCGCTACAGCATCGGTAACACCTAATGTTACTAACATTGCTAAAGCAAAAACTCTGATAAACCAATTGGATTTTCTCATTTTGTGAATAATTAATTAATGATCTAGTTAAACAGCCACAATGTTAGTATTTTATACTTACAATAAACCTGATAAATATCATTATTCTTTATTATAAGATAAATTTGTCTTTTATTAACAAAAAAATATTGATTGAGAAACTCTAAACAACTGACAACTTGTTATATAACATTATTTTGTGATGAATTGCACACATCAATTTGTTGATAAATTTTGACAGTTTTAGCCCGTTTTCAACGGATAAAATACACTTTTTTAGTCAAAAAAACACAAAATAAAAGATATAATAGTCTTATATTTGTTTGAGTGTATGACAAAACAATCAAAATAGGATGGAATATTGCTGAATTTATGTTTGATATAATATTTAGTGTATTTTTTCCATTTTAACTGTAAAATGTCTCATAATGGGAGCTTCCTCTACAATTCGGTAACCATGTTTAGCTTGGGATCGGGTATCAAAAATATTTTTTAACGCAACTGCAATATAATCCATATGGTGATTGGTGTAAGTTCTACGTGGTATAGCAAGGCGTACCAACTCCAATTCAGGATATCGATTTTTTCGAGTATCGGGATCTCTATCGGCTAGAATAGTACCAATTTCTACTCCTCTAATCCCGCCAACAATATAGAGTTCCATACCTAATGACCAAGCTCTAAACTCTTCCTTAGGGATAGTTGGAACAAATTTGTTTGCATCTAAAAAAATGGCATGTCCGCCAAAAGGTTGTTGTACCGGAACCCCAAAATCAACTAGACGTTGTCCAAGGTAGGCTATTTGTTCAATACGACTCTCTAAATAGTCAAATTCAGTAGCCTCTTCTAATCCAATAGCAAGTGCTCCCATATCGCGTCCGTTCATACCGCCATAGGTAATAAAACCTTCGTACATAATGTTAAATACGGTAGCTTGTTTGTACACTTTTTTGTCGTTTAAAGCAATAAATCCTCCCATATTGACCAATCCGTCTTTTTTGGCACTCATCGTCATACCATCGCCATAGGAGAAGAGTTCTAATGCAATTTCTTTGATGGTTTTGTTTTCATAGCCTTTTTCTCTCTTTTTTATAAAATAGGCATTTTCAGCAAATCGCGCCGAATCAAAATATAGGGGAATATCATATTGATGGCATAGGGCAGCAACTTCTTTTACATTTTGCATAGATACGGGTTGTCCTCCGGCAGAATTACAAGTAATGGTTAGTATCGTAAAAGGTATTTTTTCTTTTCCATATTTTTTAAAGACATTTTTTAATTTGGTAAGATTTACATTGCCTTTAAAAGGATGGTATTTTCCGGTGTCAAAGGCTTCATCTATTGTGCAATCTACGGCATGAGCTTTTCTAAATTCGATATGTCCTTTGGTAGTGTCAAAGTGTGCGTTTCCGGGTACAATATCTCCTTCTTTTACTAAAGCGGAAAACAAGACATTCTCAGCAGCGCGTCCTTGATGAGTAGGTAAAAAATAGTGATATCCGGTAATGCGTTTTACGGTATTTTTAAGTTTTTCGAAAGATCGAGAACCGGCATAACTTTCGTCACCAATCATCATTTCTGCCCATTGTTTATCACTCATTGCTCCGGTGCCGGAATCGGTTAAACAATCTATATATACCTGTTCTGATTTAAGATTAAATAAGTTGTAATTGGCTTCTTTTATCCAACGCTCTCTTTCTTTTTGTGTAGAACGGTAAAGGGTCTCTACCACTTTTATTTTATAGGGTTCTGCATAGGGTAATTCCATAATAAATACGTAATTAAAAGGTTAAAAAATTGAGCTAATAAAATGAGGGGAAATAATTGCGTGAAAAGACGCACAGGCAACTAGACTTTAGATAAAGGTCGTTTGATGTTTAAAAACAACTCTCGAAAGGGAAAGACTATTTTTTGCATATGCCAAAGTTAGTTAAAAATTCTTAAATAGTAATAGGTAAAACCCTTGCAAAAAGTATTTTTTTTAAGGTCCACTCAATAAAAATGTAACCATAGTATTCACTTGTTTATGAGAGGACTTCAATTTTTAAAAAGGAAGAAGTTAGGTAAATAATTACCTTTATTTTGTAATTGTATAGGGTTTTACACCGGTATTAAAGTGTTTTTTATAATTTATAATTGTATTTTCGCATAAACAGAAAATCGAACACCATGAAATATACACAACCTATGCTCAAAGCGGGGAGTTTACAAGATCAAGTTATTGTCGTAACCGGAGGGGGTAGCGGATTAGGAAAAGCCATGACAACCTATTTTTTGGAGTTAGGAGCCAAGGTGGCCATTACCTCTAGAAATATGGAAAAACTACAGAAGACGGCCGATGAATTAAGAACTAAGACCGGGGGAGAAGTGCTTTGTGTAGCTTGTGATGTTCGTGACTACGATCAAGTGGAAGCTATGTTACAGCAAGTACTAGATACTTGGGGAAAGGTGGATAGTTTGTTAAACAATGCAGCCGGAAATTTTATTAGTCCTACAGAGCGTCTTTCTGCCAATGCTTTTGATGTCATTATAGACATTGTCCTAAAAGGGAGCAAGAATTGTACCTTGGCTTTTGGGAAACACTGGATAAAAACTAAACAAGAAAAGGCAACGGTGCTCAATATTGTTACCACCTATGCGTACACAGGTTCTGCCTATGTAGTACCTTCGGCAACAGCCAAAGCAGGGGT
This sequence comes from Flavobacteriaceae bacterium, assembly GCA_024763245.1. Classification (GTDB taxonomy): domain Bacteria; phylum Bacteroidota; class Bacteroidia; order Flavobacteriales; family Flavobacteriaceae; genus DQTL01. The sequence continues at coordinate 2,999 of JANTFW010000102.1, forward strand.
GTTGGCTATGACACGTTCTTTAGCGGTAGAGTGGGCAAAATACGGCATTCGATTTAATGCCATTGCTCCGGGACCTTTTCCCACTAAAGGAGCTTGGGATAGATTGTTGCCGGGTGATTTGAGAGATAAATTAGATCCGGCAAAAAAAGTACCTGTGGGTCGTGTTGGTGTACATCAAGAATTAGCTAATTTAGCCGCTTATTTAATGAGTGATTTTTCTGCGTATATCAACGGAGAGGTCATCACTATAGATGGAGGAGAATGGCTAAAGGGTGCCGGCGAGATGAACGGACTAGAATCTATTCCACAAGAGATGTGGGATAGGCTTGAGGCCATGATTCGGAGCAAAAAATCAAATTAGTATTCGGGTAATTCTTCAAGGAAAGTATAACTCTCTTTTTCAAAATTCATCTGACAATAAAAGTGTTGTAGGCCGTTGGTAATCATTAAGTACTTGGCATCTAGAGCTAAATTATAACGGGCAATCTGATCGAAGGTTTCTTGGGTTATTTTAACATGAGGAGCTTTACACTCTACAATAATATGTGGTAATAAAGAGCGGTTATAAACAACAATATCAGCTCTTTTATGCTGCCCGTTGATGGTAAATTGCTTTTCGATAGCCATCCACATTATGGGATATTTTTTTTCTTGTATTAGAAATTGAACAGCGTGCTGACGTACCCATTCTTCCGGTGTGATGATAATATATTTTTTACGAATTTCATCCCAGATATACGACTTATTTTCACTACTTTTGGTTTTGAAAGAATACGATGGAAAATGTAGAGCTATCATAAGGTAAAGTTACCAAGAATTTTTGAGACTTTTTAGTATATGGCCATATTTTTTATTCGACTATTTTTTGATTATGACATTAGATACACTCCTTAACGATATTAGAAATAGAAGTTTTAAACCGGTTTATTTCCTGTATGGTAACGAACCGTTTTTTATTGATCAAATTTCCGATTTGATAGCAAATACGGTGTTAAGTGATGCCGAAAAAGGTTTTAACCAAATGGTGTTATACGGAAAAGATACGTCTATTGATGATATTGTGTCTAACGCCAAGAGGTTTCCTATGATGGCTGATTATCAGGTTATTATTGTAAAAGAAGCACAGCATTTGTCGCGAACAATAGCACAGTTAGAACCGTATTTAGACCAAGTGCAAAGTACTAGTATTTTAGTTTTTAACTACAAATATAAATCGGCAGACAAGCGAAAAAACGTTTTTAAAAAAATAGCTAAAACCGGTGTGCTTTTTGAAAGTAAACCCTTGTACGAAAACCAAGTGCCTACTTGGATTTCTCAGTTTGTCAAGACCAAAGGATATAGTATAGATCCAAAGGCCTCCTTAATGCTTGTCGAATTTTTAGGAACGGAATTGAGCAAAATTGTAAACGAACTTTCCAAACTTTTTATCTTATTGCCAAAGGGTACAAAAATATCACCGGAAGCCATTGAAGAGAACATTGGGATAAGCAAGGATTTTAATAATTTTGAACTGCGCAAAGCGATCGGGAATAAGAATATTGTAAAGGCCAATCAAATTATTATGTATTTTTCCCAAAATCCTAAGAACAATCCAACGGTAATGACTATTTCTTTATTACATAGTTTTTTTACGCAGTTGTTACAGTATCATGCTTTTCCCAATAAATCGAATACAAAAGCACTTGCAGGAGCACTTCGGGTAAATCCGTTTTTTATTAACGACTATATTACAGCCGGAAAAAATTATCCGATGCGTAAAGTATCACAAACTATTGGCCTATTGCGTGAAGCGGATGTTAAGAGTAAAGGTGTAGGAGCAAGAGACCTGTCACAGGCTGATTTACTAAAAGAACTACTATTTAAAATTATGCACTAGGGGTAAAATTGCAAGTTGGCAAACATTTAACCCGAAAATCGAACTATGAGATTAACATTCCTATTTATCCTATTTACTTGCTTGACTTTCGGACAAGAAAAACCAATAGTTTTCTATAATGAAAGTGGTAAAAAAATAAGTAAGCAAGATTTCATTAAAACTAAAGATTATAGCAAAAATTTAGATTTATATTTTGAGAATGACACTACCCAAATTGGCTTATTAGTAACTCGAAAAAAATTTGGACAACTTGACAAAACTACTTTTGAGAATTTAAAAACCTACTTAACTGAATTAACTGACAAAACAATTGATTCCACTCAATATATCGTAGTAAACTATTTAACAGCATATCCCAAAAAAGAGGAAAATAGAAAATCAAGATCAGGTTGGAATGTCTTACATAAAAATTACACGAAAAAACTTCACAAGATCGCAAATATTAATCAATTCTGGATTCACTCATCGGAATGTGATAATCTTGAATACAACTATCAGAAGAGAATAAATTGGATAGAAGATAAACATAATTTTTTCAAGAAAGTATTTTTCCCATATGAGGTGCGATATGGAAATTATATTCTGATTAAACCGGATGGAAAATTCTATTATTATTTAGGAGAACATAGCAAATATGAGATTTGGGAAAATGCCGAAAAATATTTTAAATAAAAACGTTTGCCAACAATGTATAACCGCAATTACGGCGGATTCGACTACGTCCGAATCCACTCGGAATTGCTAACGCCTGTGCTAAGCCGAAAGGTTTGCGTATATTAACCCGTAACTGACGGTTATACGAGACCGTTAGCTACAATGCCAAAAATGAGAATCGTAATTTATATCACACTTCTATTATTTTAGTGTCAAATAGTAGTTGGTCAAGCAGAAGCGATCTACATTTTTGACCATAAATTATATGGAGAATTGAATAATGGGCTTCCGAAACAGGAGACCATTATAGAATTAAAAATGACGGAGTTCTTTTAGGGAAAGGTGGGGTAGCAATTAGTAAATATGGAATTAGCAACTTAAAAGTTGGCTATTGGAAAGAATACTATGAAAACGGAGAGCTTAAAACAGAAGGAGATTACCGATTAGGTTCTTATATAAATTGATGTACTGGTGGTGCGTGTCGATCCTTCTAACCTGAGTTCGAGCTAAGATTTATCTCACAGAAAGTCAAAAATGCAGTAGATTTTTTGCTAAAAATCAAGTAGTTATAACTAGTTATTGCAAATGGTTTTTAGTGAAAAGATACTGTATTATTGACTTTTCTAGTAGTAGATTTCGATATTAGCCCATATACTGCACCAAATTCACTCAAATTATCCAGATAGTTCTCATAAATTTGGATTGCCTATGAGCTAATTATCTGAAACTGTGAGCAAAGCTTAGGTCGAACTCAGG
>JANTFW010000103.1 GCA_024763245.1 Flavobacteriaceae bacterium
AAAGTGAAAAGTGAAAAGTGAAAAGTGAAAAGTGGAAAGTGGAAAGTTATTAGTAATTGGTATTTTTTAAATTCTTAATTTTTAATTCTTAATTTATATGGGAAGAGCATTTGAAAGAAGAAAAGCCTCCAAAATGAAAAGGTGGTCTTCTATGTCAAAAACTTTTACACGGATAGGCAAAGACATCGTCATCGCAGTGAAATCCGGTGGTACAAATCCGGAAACCAATGCCAAACTTAGAGCTGTCATTCAAAATGCCAAAGCGGCCAATATGCCAAAAGCCAATGTTGAAAGAGCTATTAAAAAAGCCTCCGACAAGAATACAGCCAACTATGAAGAAGTACTTTTCGAAGGTTACGCACCCCACGGAATTGCCTTACTGGTAGAAACAGCTACCGATAATAACAACAGAACCGTAGCTGACGTTCGGGCTGCATTTAATAAATATAATGGCAACTTTGGCACATCTGGTTCGGTGGTTTTCATGTTTGACCATATCTGTAATTTCACTATTTCAAAAGAAAGCATCCAGACCGATTTCGAAACGCTTGAGCTGGAATTGATAGATTTTGACGTGGAAGAAGTCGCTGAAGATGAGGAAGGTATTTTGATCTATGCTCCTTTTGAGCAATACGGTGCTTTGCAAAAATATCTTGAAGAAAACAAACTGGAGATCCTATCCTCAGGTTTTGAACGTATCCCTACAACCACCACAAAATTGGGAGAACAAGAACACGAAGAAGTTTTAACACTCATAGAAAAACTAGAAGAATTAGATGATGTTCAACAAGTGTATCACAGCATGGAATAACACATCTTGGTATGGTTTATGTAAATGGACTATGGGCTTTTTGATTTTGGCAAGTTTGTTTCAATCATGCCAAGAAAATGAATATAAAAAAGGAACCGTATATATGGTTCAAATGAACAAAGGGTACACCACCTGGAGAATTGACAGTATTAATAAAAAACATATTTGGTATACTGAAAATGACCTGCATGTCATTGATAGTCTTAATATTAAATTTATTAACAAACCTAAATTCTATACTGATATATCAAAAAAAATGACCAAAAAAGAATTCAAAACAATAACCTATAAATACCCAATCGAATGAGAAAAATTATTTTTTTATTATTTGCTTTAATTCTTTTCAACACCTCATTTATGCAGGCCCAAAAATTAAAAGGATCTAAAAATGTCATCACCGAAGAGAGAGCGGTAGAAGCATTTTATGCTGTGATTGTTAAAAATGATATCAATGTTATTCTCGAAGAAGCCGAAAATAACCTTGTCAAAGTAGAAACAGATGACAATTTGTTGAGTGCTGTTGAAACACGTGTTATGGATGGCACTTTAGAAATATATCTATCTAAAGAAATCCGTAGCAAAAAGAAACTAAATGTCTATGTAAGCCTCAGCAAGGACTGGCAATATCTGGAAGTGTTGGATAAAGCCGAAGTAAAATCCAGTACAGAAATGCATATTAAAGATTTGGAAATTGTTACCAAAGACAATACTGACCTGGAAATTAGTTTGGCCGGTGATAATGTTTACTTTCAAGGTAGTGGGCGTTCAAAATCAAAATTAACACTTGATCTTGAAAACAATATCAAAGTACATCTCAGCGAAAATGCCAATCTTAACCTATCAGTTGAAGCCAAAAAGATGACTTCTGAATTAACAGATTCTACCGACCTTTTCGTAAAGGGTAATTGTAACGAACTCATTCATAAAGCTGAAAATTCAAGTCATTTAAAAGCGAAGGACCTTATGCTTAATTATGCCGATATCGATATTACAGACCGATGTGAAGCACATGTAAACATAGATAGTGAAGTCATTTTGAAATTAAGCCAACTATCAAAATTGTTTTTATACAACAATCCTAAAATATTTTTAGATACTTTTATCGACAAAGCTTCTCTTTTTAAAAAGTAAAATATGCAACCGCGCGTCCTCATTATAGATTTTGGCTCTCAGTACACACAGCTTATCGCCAGAAAAATCAGAGAATTGAATGTGTATAGTACCATTGCTCCTTTCCACCATTTACCTGATCAAATAGAACATTTCCAAGCGATCGTACTATCCGGAAGCCCCTACTCTGTTTATAATGAGGAAGCTCCCCAAATTGATCTAAAACCATTTAGAGGAAAAGTCCCTATTCTCGGCATTTGTTATGGGGCACAATATATGGCACATCAGGATGGTGGTAAGGTAGAAGCTTCAAAAACAAGAGAATACGGAAGGGCTCGCTTAAACCACCTTGATACTAATGAAGCTTTATTTAATGGTATTGCAGCTAAAACCCAAGTGTGGATGAGCCATGGTGATACTATTTTTCAGCTACCGGAAAACTACCAAAGCATAGCCGGCACAGAAGATGTAGTAAATGCAGCATACAAAATTAAAGGAGAACAGACCTTTGCCCTTCAATTTCATCCGGAAGTTTACCACAGTACAGATGGACAAATTTTATTGGATAACTTTCTCACTAAAATAGCCCATATCAAAAAAGAATGGACGCCAACCAATCTGGCTCATGAGATTATTGATGACTTAAAAGCGCAATTAAAAGATGATAAAGTAGTTTTAGGACTTTCCGGAGGAGTTGATTCTACAGTTGCAGCAGTTTTGTTAAATAAAGCCATAGGAAAAAACCTACACTGTATTTTCGTTAATAATGGCCTGCTGCGTTACAACGAATTTGAAGAGGTACAGCAGCAGTACAAAGACATGGGCATTCAAGTGCATGCTGTCGATGCTTCAGAAAGGTTCCTTAAGGCATTAAGAGGACATTCAGAGCCCGAAAAAAAACGAAAGATCATCGGCAAACACTTTATAGATGTCTTTGAAGAGGAGGCCCACAAAATAAAGGATGTCAAATACTTAGCTCAAGGTACTATTTATTCAGATGTGATCGAATCGGCCAATTTTAAGGGCCCGGCTGTCACTATTAAGTCGCACCACAATGTAGGTGGCTTACCGGAAAAAATGCATCTGAGTATTGTGGAACCATTGCGTATGCTTTTTAAGGATGAAGTCCGGAGATTGGGTGAAGCTTTAGGTATCAAACCTGAGGTAGTACATAAACATCCTTTTCCTGGGCCGGGTTTAGCCATTCGTATTTTAGGTGACATCACACCCGAAAGGGTTGCCTTATTACAAAAAGCTGATCATATTTTTATTGCTGCCCTAAAAAAATGGAATTTGTATAATAAAGTATGGCAAGCCGGGGTTATGCTATTACCGGTACGTTCTGTTGGCGTGATGGGTGACGAACGCACTTATGAGCAAGTAGTTGCACTAAGAGCCGTAAGTTCTACCGATGCCATGACCGCGGATTGGGTAGATCTGCCTTATGAATTTTTACAGGAAGTATCCAATAAGATCATTAACAATGTCAAAGGAATCAACAGAGTAGTGTATGATATTAGTTCTAAACCACCTGCTACCATTGAATGGGAATAACATATTAGATAAATAAATTATATTTGACCTCAAATCTATTAAAATGAAACGAACCATGAGAATCTTGCTCACACAGGGGAAACATTATTGGCGAGTTTCATCGAATACAGTTAAAGAATAAATAATTATAATGAGATGAAATTAAAAAACTTATTACTCCTTTTTATATTCACATTGAGTATGCTAAGTTATGCTCAGATTGAAAAAAAATATACAACACACATAGTTAAGTCTGGAGAAACACTCAGAAGCATTGCAAAAAAATATAACTGTAAGACAAAAGAGATCAGAAACTTAAACCCTGATGTCGATAAAAAAAATATACCCATAAATACCACTCTTGTGGTACCAAATCCAAATTTTGGAAAAGTTGTGATTGAGAAAAAAGAACCGGAAAAAGAGAAAGAAAAACTTAAAACATACAAGGTAAAAGAAGGGGATACTTTTTATGGCATAGCCAAAAGATTCAACGTCACTATTCAATCTTTGAAAGATGTAAACCCCTTCACAGTTGATGGTTTGCAAGCAGGTAAGCTTATCCGCATACCGGCAAAATCAGAATTTACTTATACGCCCAAACATCCCAAATTACAGCAATACAAAGTTAAATCCGGTGATACCAAATGGCATATCGCCAATGCCCATCAAATTAGCGTTTTGGAGTTGGAGCATTTAAACCCTCATATTACTAAAGAACTAAAAGAAGGTGTAAATATTTGGGTTCCCAAAGATAAAACTTCTAAAAAAGATGAAAACCCTGAAATAACTACTGAAGAAGGAAAACCTATATACATATATCACCTAGTCCAGAAAGGAGAAAACCTTTTCAGAATTGCCGTTATGTATGAAACAACTCAAGAAGAAATAAGTGCCTTAAATCCTGAAGCTATTAAAAAATTAAGGCCGGGTATGCTGCTCAAAATTCCCGGAAAAAAAAAAGATAAGTTTTTAACACATGAAGTTGTCAAAGGTGATACGTTTTACAATATCACGCGCAGATATAAAGTCACCACATCTAATCTTTTGGCACTTAACCCCGAATTAAAAGATGGGTTGAAACTAGGCAATGTCATCAAGATCAAAACTTTAGCATCAAAAGATCTAAACACGCTTAATCCTGTCGAAACCGGTATCAAATTCAATGACAGCCTGTTAGTCTCTAAAAAAATAAGCCTTAGTTTTTTATTGCCATTAATGAGTGATGTAAACGCTACAAACATTAATGAAACCCAAAAAAGATTACAAGACATCAGTTTGGATTTCTATATGGGTGCCGAAATAGCTATAGATTCCTTGAAAAAACAAGGTATCATGGTTACCCATCATATTTTTGATACTAAAAAAGACCTAAACAGAATTAGAGAGTTGTCTCATAATAAAAGTTTGGCAGAAACTGATTTGTTTATAGGTCCACTTTTTTATGACAATGCCAAAGTAATGGCCAAAAGTTATCGCGATAAATATTTCATAAGTCCCATTTTCTCTAAAAAACAAATTAGTGATCACACCAACAATATTGTCAAAATGGGTGTAGATGAAAGCAAAAATGTAATTGCGTTAGACAAATATTTAATGCATCATTTTAAGGGTCAAAAAGTTATTTTAATCGCTGACAACGACCCTGTTTCAAAATCAAAACTAACAGAAATAAATAATTTTTTAAAAACTTATATTGACAGCATACAAACAAGTTTAATCTATCCTTCTCATAATAAGAAAAGGCCAGAAGAGATCTTTATGGATAAAGAAAAAATGGAAAATGCCATTAGTGAATCAAAAGCTAACTGGGTCATTCTGATCAGTAAGGATAATATTGTTACATCAGATGTGGTGAACACATACGGAGTGATGGCCAATGACACAGATATCAGGCTGTTTACTACAAAAGAATTTCTAGATTTCAACTATTTGGATTTTAAATATTTAGCTGAATTGAATTGGAGCTTCCCATCTGCTTCTTTTACAAAAACCAACACAAAAGCGGTCAGAGATTTTATTCAAAAATATAAAACCAGAAATTTTGCTAAACCTTCTACTTATGCCTTCAAAGGATTTGACATTACCTATGAATCTATTTTAAGAAAATTAGCAGAATTAGACATGCCCGAAGCTTTTGAACGTGGTTATTCTATGCGCTTAGCCCATAGATTTGATTACCGGGAACAGCACAACAATTATAACAATGAAGGTGTTTTTATGGTAAAACTAAACAAAGATTTGGAGTATGAGTTTGTGGAGTAGTTGTTAGTCAATAGTCTTTGGTCATTAGATCCCCTCAATAAAAGAATGAAACCACCCTGTATATTTTTTTTTACACAGAGATATGATTATGGTGGTTTTCCCGAAATCTATTCTGGATTACCTAAAAAAAACAGAATGATAAACACATGAATTTAACAACCTTACTTACAATACCTCCAAACTTCCTTTGCCCTCTCTTAAAACGACAGGTTCTATTCCGGTAATATCAATAATAGTGGAAGGAATGTTTCCGCCGAAACCTCCATCGATAACCATATCGACTTTGTGTTCCCATTTTTCAAAAATAATTTCAGGGTCAGTTGTATATTCAAGCACTTCGTCCGAATCTTTTAATGAAGTGACTGCGATGGGGTTTCCCAATAGCCTTACAATTTCATTTACTATTGGATTATCCGGAATACGAATACCTACGGTTTTCTTTTTAATAAAAGGCTTGGGCAATTTGTTTACCCCGTTCATGATAAAAGTATAGGGCCCCGGCAAGGCTCTTTTTAATAATTTATAGGATGGTGTATCAATGGATTTTACAT
>JANTFW010000104.1 GCA_024763245.1 Flavobacteriaceae bacterium
CTACTACTAGTAACTTCGGGTTGACAATAACCGGTATAAAAAGTTGCAGGTCCAACCCAATCGCTAGTATCACCACCTCCACAATCGGCTTGTACATACCAATAATAGGTAGTATTCGGGGTAAGACCGGCAAATCCATAAGGATGTACCGCAACGGTTGCCATTTGATCTTGTGCTCCGGTTCCGGGCGTAAAATCAGCTCCTGCTTTATATTCTACTTTCCAAGAAGTAGCGCTACCGTTTTCTGCCCAGTCGAAATAAGCTGATGTTTCTGAATTAAGAGTCGTAGATAAACCTGAGGGAGCTGGACAACTTGGTAAAGTGGTAAAAGAACTACCAACCCAATCACTGGCATCACCACCACCACAATCGGCACGAACATACCAATAATAAGTTGTATTAGGTTGTAAATCAAAACCAAAACCAAAGGGGTGAGCAGTAGAAGTTGTATTAAAATCAAATTCACCATTTCCCGGTGTAAAGTCGGCTCCGGCTTTCACTTCAACATTCCAAGACGTTGCTGAACCATTTTCTGTCCAATCAAAATTGGCAAATGTTGATGTAATATCTGTATTTGTTAAACCTGAGGGAGCAGGACAAGTTACATAATAGCCACATAAATCAAATGTTCCTGTTTGATCATTATTATAATCCCAAACTCTTAAGAAATAGGTATTTCCAGCAGTTAAGCCTTGTAAATCCCATGGCCATCCTGATCCAAATTCTGTACAATCTTCTTCTACCAGTGCTCCTACAGTACCTGAATAGAAGGCTCCTGCTACAGATGTCATAACAGTAATATTAGTAACATTTAAAGTTAAAGAACCTGTACTTGGTGCGACAAAAGTATACCATAAATCTCCTCTATCAACTGGAGTTCCATAACTACCACAAGAAGGTGCTGCTTCTCCTGAATCTGTAGTTCCTGCATTACTAATACCAGTTATCGCATTTGCACCGCAAGATGTTCCTAGATCTAAAGTAAGTGCAATAGCTCCAGAAGGCATATCATTAGCAGGTGGTGGTGGTGGTGTACCTATACAAATATCAAATGTAGAACTTGCACCGGTGTTAGAACTGTATGAATTAACCCTAACATAATACGTATTTCCAGCCGTTAAACCGGAAGGATTACTCGTATTTGAATCTGAACAAGAGCCTGATACTAGTGTCAAACCTCCACAACTACCCTCCCAAAGAGAGTGGTATAAATCCGTAGGAGAGCCAGCTACATTTGTCAAACTTATTTGCTGCGAAGTGGCATTTGCAACAAAACTAAACCAAACATCGTCATTTTCAGTCCCATAACAAGCGGATTCATCAACTCCTGATGCTGTTGCCCCTAATAGAGTTCCAGGAGTAACCGTTCCACAGTTCAAATCAGCATTAACAGTTAAAGCTATTGCTCCCGAGCACTCATCATTAGCAGGTGGCGGTTGAAAAGTAAAATCTAAAGACGTATACGTAGAAGTGTCTCCACCGCCACAATCGGTTTGTACATATACGGTATAATCTGTACCTACTACTAAGTTGGTAGCATTAAAACTGGTATTTGTTCCACTACCACTTGCTACTGCACCAGCCGTGCCTTGAGTAGTACCCTGTGGTTGTATTTCATAATTATATCCTGAAGCACCGTCTACGGCATCCCAAGAAAAACCGGCTGAACTTGGTGCGGTCATTGAGTCAACTGATAGGTTGATTGGATAGGTACAAGAGGGGGGATTTGGTACCACAATTTGTAATGAAGCTTCCAATTCTTGTTCTTGAGTATCACCCCAATTATATGAAGCATCATCATCTGTTCCATCATTTGGAGAAACTCCTCCATTGTCATTTAATGTAGTACCATAAGCTGTAACAGAAATAAGTGTACCATCCCAACCATCGGCATATTTATCATAACAATTTACATAATAAGTTCCGGGTGCAATAGAAATATTTTCATTAATTAGACCAGCACCATTACCATAAGTACCATCACCTTGTCCCCATATTTGTGAACCTGCTCCGTCAGCCGCTGTGGTAATATTCACCCATTTTTCAGAACTATAGTTACCTCCTGAAGTCGTGATATTGATCGTTGATTGTGCCATTCCCTGCCAACTAAAGGCAATTAAAAACAACATTGTAAATAAATAAGTAATTTTTTTAATCATAATAAAAAAGTTAAGTTAATTTTTTGGTTTTATCATACAATAGTAAGACTATTTTAGTAAACACACAAATTCTAAACAAAAAAAAAAACGGACAAAATTAGGTTTTTTCGTCCGTTTATATAAAAATGGGGGCTATTATAAACAAGCTTAGTTCATTTCTAAGACCTCATTTTTCTCTCGATATAGAGCAAGATCTTCTAGCTTAAAATTCGTAATATAATTAAACCTTTGCACATTATCAGAGGAAGCCAAAGTAATAAATAAAGTAGCGGATTTAACATAATGTTTATTACGCTGACTATCTATGAGCAATAAATAACCCATAATAATATTACCGGCCATTTCCACTAACCTTCGTGCATGGAAATCTATATATTCGACATCTTCCTCCCCCATCACTTTTGCTGTAATTTGTTCATATTGCTCGGTCATTTTCCGTAGGCTTGTTTGCAATGTAGCGTTCTCAGCTGATACCTCGGAGTCGTATTGTTTAATTTGATCTAAAAAAACACCGGTTGTTACCCCCTTAATAGCAGCCACCGCTTGGAGTTGACTGGTGCCCTCGTAGATAGACGTAATACGGGCATCTCGGTAGATTCGCTCAATAGGGAAATCTTTCATAAACCCGGTTCCACCGTGAATTTGTAATGAATCATAAGCAATATTATTACTCGCTTCACTAGCCATTAATTTAATAAGTGGCGTAAATACTCCGGCAAGCTTTGAAAAAGCTTTCATTTCAAATCGTTCTTCTTTGGTCAGGCTTCGTTGTTTTTTTACCTCTTCATATACTTTGCTAATATCTACAAATCGTGTGGTTTCGTATAACAACGCACGTAACGCATCTACTTTTACCTTCATATTGGTCAACATTTCGTAGACTGCTGGAAAGTGGACGATTTCTTTACCAAACTGAGCTCTTTCTTCGGCATATTTTACCGCCTCTCTATAGGCTGCATCTGCAATACCCACGGATTGAGCTCCTACACCCAATCGTGCAGAATTCATTAATGCCATTACATATTTAATCAAGCCAAAGCGTTCCTTACCTACGAGTTCGGCCGGTGCATTTTTAAAGACCAACTCTGTGGTGGGAGAACCTTTAATACCTAACTTTTTTTCCAGATGACGTACCTCAACAGCATGACTATTTCTATCGTAAATAAACATCGATAAACCTCTGGCATCTGATGTGTTTTCTTCGGATCGGGCTAAGACTAATGAAATATCGGCATCGCCGTTGGTAATAAAGCGTTTTACACCGTTAAGATACCAGATTTTTTTGGCTTCGTCGTAGGTAGCTTTAAGTTTTACGGACTGCAAATCAGATCCTGCATCCGGTTCGGTTAAAACCATAGCCGCAGTAGCACCGTCTTGATTAAATTTTGGTAAATAGGTGTCCTTTTGTTCTTCGGAACCAAATTCGTAAATGGTTTCAGCACAATCTTGAAGTCCCCAAATATTTGCAAAACCGGCATCAGCTCTTGCTATCATTTCACCTGCCATTACATACGGTAACAACGGAAAATTTAGGCCTTTATATTTTCTGGGCAATGACATCCCAATTAAACCGGCTTTGTATAGGGCTTGATAATTTGCTGTAGTTCCTTTGGCGTAAACCACTTCATTATTTTCTATTCTTGGTCCTTCAATATCTACCGATTCGGCGTTAGGCGCAATAGTTTCGGCACAGATTTCTCCTACAATTTCTAAAACTTTATTATAGGAATCTAATGCATCTTCATGGTTAAGCGGTGCAAAATCATATTTTTCTGATTCGATAAAATCGTGTTCCTTTAGTTGTACTATTTTTTGAAAAAGCGGATGTTCTAAATGAAATTTAAAATCAGGAGTATCATTAAAAAAATTGTTCATTTTACGTATTTTAGTTTAGCATTCAAAAATTTATAACCAAGTTTTATAAGCTACTATTTTGCATTTTCTTTATAGTATTTTATCATTTTAGGAATAACGTCCATCGCATCTCCTTGAATGACATAATCAGCCAATTGGTTCATAGGAGCATCGTGATCGGTATTGATAGAAATAATTAAGGAGGAATCATGCATTCCTGCTGTATGTTGTACCGCTCCGGAAATACCGGCAGCTATATATAATTTGGGTCTTACGGTAACACCTGTTTGACCTATTTGTCGTTCGTGATCAATAAATCCGGCATCTACTGCAGCTCTGGATCCACCCACTTCACCACCCAGCAAGTCGGCTAATTTATAAAGATTAGCAAAATTATCTTTAGAACCCAAACCATATCCTCCAGCAATAATAATAGGAGCTTCTTTAAGGTTTACATCCGATTCTTCTATATGTCTTTCAATAATTTTTACCACAAAATCCTCTTCCTTAAGAATTCTATCAGCATCAATTTGTACAATTTTAGAGACATATTTTTCATCAAAAATTTCTTTTTTCATAACCCCTTCTCGTACCGTAGCCATCTGTGGGTGCATATCCCAATTGATAATATTGGCCATTATGCTACCTCCAAAAGCCGGACGTATTGCATAAAGCAAGTTTTTGTATTCTTTCTTTTCTTTGGCTACATAATGATCGCCTATGTCTAAAATCGTACAATCGGCGGTAAGACCACAATTGAGATACGAAGCTATACGAGGTGCTAAATCACGTCCTACAGAAGTAGCTCCAAAAAGCACAATTTGTGGCGCTTCATTTTTTAGTACTTCGGAGGCTAAAGCAGCATGTGGTAAGGTTCTATATGGGGCTAAGCGTTGATCATCGGCTATGTGAATTGTATCGACACCATAGGGTGCAATTTGTGATTCAATTCCTTCTAAATCAGTTCCAAAAACCAAAGCCTCCAGTGGGCAAGCTAATTTTTGCGCTAAACGTTTTCCTGCTGATAGTAATTCTTGACTAATGTCAGCTATCTTTTGATTTTCTACTTCGCAATAAACAAATACACTTTTCATACTTTATTGATATTTTATAGTAAGTTAAGACTACAAGCCTTATCCTATAGTATGGTTTTCAATTAATTCTTTAATCATCATTTCAATATCTTCATCTGTATCACTCAACACCTTATTTTCTTCGGCAGTTAGTACAATACTTTCTACCGTTTTTACCTTGGTGGGTGATCCGGCTAATCCGATTTTTTGCATATCAGCCTCAATATCTTCTACGCCCCATTCGGGAATCGTTAAATACGGCTTTCTTTCATGAAGTGCACGCACGTATTCGGGAGTTGTTTTTGACTTTAACTCTGTGGCTGTTCGTGCGTATTTGTATTGCATCACTTTTTTGGCCTCTCTTGATCTACAAACCGGAGACGACTCGTGTACGGTCATCAAGCAAGGGTAAGGTGCGGATACTATTTCAACCCCTTTTTCGAGACGTCTTTTTGCTTTAAACCCTTTGTCATCTAAAGCAATTATCTCTTCTACATAAGTAACTTGTGGTATGTGTAATTTTTCGGCTGATTGTGGTCCCACTTGAGCAGTATCGCCGTCAATGGCTTGTCTACCCCCTAAAATAAGATCAACATCTCCAATTTTTTCTATTCCCTTAACCAAGGTATAGCTGGTTGCTAAGGTATCTGCTCCGCCAAAACGTCTATCTGAAATCATGATACCATCATCTGCACCACGGTAATAGCCTTCTCTTACTATATCGGCTGCACGTTTTGGTCCCATCGTTAGAATGATAACTTTTGAACCCGGAACTCTATCTTTTATATGAAAGGCTAATTCTAAAGCGTGAAGATCATCCGGATTAAAAATAACAGGAAGTTTTCCCCTATTTACTGTACCATCCGGCTTCATCGCATCAGGGCCTACATTTCGTGTATCTGGAACTTGTTTGGCTAAGACAACAATTTTGAGTGGTCTCATATATTGAATTATTAGTTGTTAAAAAAAGTTTCACAAAGTAATATATTTCAATTGAGAAAAAGTATGACAAAACTCATACTTAGCAAGCGTGTTACACAAACTATAAAGCTGAGCTCGACCTAAGATTTATCTCACAGAAAGTCAATAATGCAGTAGATTTTTGCTAAAAATCAAGTAGTTATAACTAGTTATTGCAAATGGTTTTTAGTGA
>JANTFW010000105.1 GCA_024763245.1 Flavobacteriaceae bacterium
ATTAGTTTAGACCATTGTTTAAGTTGAATTATTTATTAATTTTAAACAATGGTCTAGTTTTGTAGAGGTATTATAGTATTTGTTTCGGATTATGTATATTTAATATCTTTGAGCTCACAAAGATATACTATTAAGCTCAAAATATAACCTTTTTGAGCTTAATATTGCTTCTAAATGAGCTTAAAAGGCATTTAAATCTATAAATACAAGATAGAGAATGATAAATTCGGTAAAATAGATTAAAAATCTATTGTATAATCGTCTGAATAGTCTTTAGGAACAAAAGCCCCAATATTTCTAAGATAGCTTTCTAATCCCGAAAGCGATCTATGTCTTGTGATAGTCATTAACTTGTGTTTAGCTTTTAATGGAGTTAATCGATCACCAAAGTATTTGTTGAACTTAATAATAATAAAAAAAGACCATTCTATGAAGAATAGTCTTTTAGTAAGTAGCGAGATCGAGAATTGAACTCGAGACCTCCGGGTTATGAATCCGACGCTCTAACCGACTGAGCTACCTCGCCATTTTGCGGGTGCAAATATAAAATAAATTGGATTAAATCAATAATTATTTACTAGATTTTTATACTTTTTCAAAATCGACGGCAACTACTTTATATTCCGGTGTCATCGTTTCGTAATCGCCTACATTACCCGTAATCCTATTTATAAAAATATCAGGTTGATGAAAGGTGGTACGTACTACACCGGGTTTTACAGTGTAATTTAGTTTTACGGGAATATTTACACTACCTCTATCCGAGAAAATACGTACGGAATCTCCCGCAGCAATTCCTTTCTTTTGGGCATCTAATGGGTTGATTTCCAGATAATCATTGGGTGATATTTCTTGGTTATCTGTTCTGCGTGTCATCGTTCCGGAGTTGTAATGTTCTAGCTGTCGGGCTGTGGTTAGTATAAATGGATATTTATTTTGATGGGCTACCAATTCGGGTGTTTCTTCAAAATCATAATGATGAAATCTTCCTTTTCCACGTTTAAATTGGCCGTTTGGATGAATCATTTTGGTATCTGTACCATCTTTGGCAACCGGCCATTGTAAGCCATTTTTGCCTAGACGTTCTCTTGTAATTCCTTGCATAAAGGGGATAACATCTGCTATTTCATCTAAAACTTTTCCTGCATCATATTTTCTTCCTGTAGCTTGTGGATAACCCAATTTATACATCATATCAATGATGATTTGTCCATCGGATTTAGATTCACCTATGGGTGCTACTACCTTATTGACACGCTGAACCCGTCTTTCTCCATTAGTAAAAGTCCCCTCTTTTTCAAAATAGGAGGCCGCAGGGAGCACCACATCAGCCATTTCGGCCGTAGCCGACATAAAGAGTTCTTGTACGATTAATAAGTCTAATTTTTTAAAGGCTTTCCTGATATGTTGTGTATTCGGATCGGTCATTAAAGTATCTTCACCCATTATCCATAAGGCTTTAAAGGAACCGTCTATTGCACCTTGTATCATTTCAGGGATTTTTAGGCCTGCGTATTTTGGTAGTTTGTCTACAGCGTATTTTTCTTTGTAATAGGCTTGTATATCGGGGTTAGTAACATCCATATAACCGGCACCTTGATGGGGTTGTACACCCATATCTGCAGCTCCTTGTACATTGTTTTGCCCACGTAATGGATTGAGACCTACACCTTTACGACCCACATTTCCAGTCATGAGTGCTAAGTTTGCTAATAACATAACTGTTTTGCTACCTTGGTAATGTTCCGTAACACCTAAGCCATGAAATTCCATGGCACTTTCTGCATTTGCATAGGCTAGAGCAGCTTTTTTTACCAAGTCTTTTGAAACCCCTGTTAGTGCTTCTAATTCATCCATATCTAAATCAATAACATGTGATCTAAACGCGTTATAAGACTCTGTATGCTGCTCAATAAAGGTGTGGTTAACGAGATTTTCTTTGATAATATAATGTGCCATCATATTGAGTAATGCCACATTTGTACCGGGACGAAGTTGTAAGTGATAGGTGGCTAATTTAGCTAATTTTGTTTGTACCGGATCAACTACAATACTGGTAATACCTTTCATAAACAGTTGCTTAATTTTGGCTCCGGTAACCGGATGGGCTTCTGTGGGATTGGCACCAAAAAGAAGGATAGCCGAGGTGTCTTCTAAATCTTTAATAGAATTGGTTGCTGCTCCGGTACCAAAAGCTTGCTGCATTCCGTGTGCTGTTGGGGCATGACAAACACGAGCACAACCATCAATGTTGTTGGTTTGCAACACCGCTCGCATCAATTTTTGCATCAGGTAGTTTTCTTCGTTGGTTGCCCGAGAGGAAGAAATACCACCAATAGCATCGGCGCCAAATTGGTCTTTAATAGATAGTAGTTTTTGAGTGATAAAATCATAGGCAGTATCCCAAGAAACGGATTCAAATTTTCCATTCCGTTTAATTAAAGGTGTTTGTAATCGATCAGGGTGTTTGTAAAATTGAAAGGCAAAACGGCCTTTTAAACAGGTATGTCCTAGGTTTACTTCTGCAGTTTCGGGGGCTTGAATGCCTTTAATCTCTCCATCAATAACAGATACATCGAGTTGGCAGCCTACACCACAATATGTACATGTGGTTCGTACTACTTTATCGGGAATAAGGGTTTTGCTTTCAAATTTATCCGTTAATGCTTCGGTAGGGCAGGTTTGTACACAGGCACCACAAGATACACAGGCAGATAAATTAAAATTGGTATCAAAGCCTTTAATAATTTGGGTTGCAAAACCACGACCTGACATATTGAGTACCATTTCTCCTTGAATTTCTTCACAGGCTCTTACACATCTATAACAATTTATACATTGATCCAAATCAGATTTAATATAGGGATGAGAGGTATCTTTACTGTTGTTGAGATGCGATTTTCCCTTTGGATAACGAACATTGGGTATCCCAATTTGGGCTATGGTTTTTTGGAATGGCGTAGCTGCTTTTCCTTGTTCAGGAAATACTTTATCTGCCGGATAGTCCGTAAGAACCAGCTCTACAATATTTTTTCGTAATTTTTGAATTTTTGGGGTATTTGGGTAAATGTATAAGGCTTCAGTAACCGGTGTGTGACAAGAGGCTACTACTTTAGTATCGCCATCTTTTTTTCGGGCAATTTCAACAGAGCACACCCGACACGAACCAAAATTTTCAAGCCGCTTATCGTGACACATTGTGGGAATGGCATCCGTGTTAGATCTTATACGTCGTACAAACTCTAGTATAGTTTCATTGGGTTTAACATCAAAGGCTTGATTATCTATATAAGCTTTCATAGTCTTAATTCGTTTTAGTAGTATGGGATGTAAAATAGTGAGCGAGTTCCTCTTTAAAATACTGTAAAGCATTCTTTACGGGTAAGGGGACACCTCCACCTAAAGCGCAGAGTGATCCTATTTCTAAAGTCTCTAATAGATCCTCAAATAGTTGTATATCAATTTTGTAGTCTTCTTTTTGTGCTTTTACTAACATTTCATAGCCTCGGTAAGAACCAATCCTACAAGGGTAGCATTTACCACAAGATTCATCGGCAGTAAATTTCATTAGATGTTCGATATATTGAATCATTGGGAAACTTTCGGGAATACAAACAAAACTGGCATGTCCCAGTAAAAACCCGTTTTGACTAAGAGATTCGAAATCCAAGCTAAGCTCCTCAATTTTGTGTTCAGGAATAATACCACCCAAAGGGCCACCTACTTGTATAGCTTTAACAGCTGTTGTAAAACCACCACCAAAATCATTAAAAATACGCGTTAGTTCCGTACCCATTTCTATTTCATAAATTCCCGGTTGTTTAAAAAATCCATCAAGTGAAACCAGCTTGGTTCCGGTAGATTGTTTGTTCCCTAAAGCAGCATATGCCTCTCCACCATTTTCCAAAATCCAATGGATGTTAGCAAAAGTTTCAACATTACTCAAAAGGGTAGGTTTTCCGTATAATCCATATTGAGCCGGGTAGGGTGGACGCACCCTAACCTCTGGTCGTAAACCTTCAATGGAGCTTAATAAAGCGGTTTCTTCGCCGCAAACATAAGAGCCCTGTCCCTTGATGATTTTCCATCTAAAATGGGGTGTTAAATTCTTTTTATTGAGATAGTTAATGGCATTTGCTATGGCTGTTATAGATTCCGGATACTCCCCACGGATATATAATACACCGGTATCTGCCCCTACATGTAAGCCCGATATATACATACCAAATAAGACTTTGTGCGGGTGGTGTTCTAACAAATATTTGTCTGAATAGGCACCTGGGTCACCTTCGTCGGCATTACAAACTATATATTTCTGATGGTTATTTTCTTTTTTAACAGCATCTAATTTAAACCAAAAGGGAAAACCGGCTCCACCACGACCTCTAAGATTGGATGTTTTAAGGGCTGATGCTACTTTTTCGATAGCAAAGCTATTTGCCAAAGCATAAAAAGTAGTAAGATCCTCGATTTTTTTAGTTAAAATGGGGGTTGTATTACATCCGACATTATAGTTGTCAGGAATTTCCGGGTTTGATTTTAGAATGGTATCTATTTGTGCAAAATCTTTAACAGCATAGGTTTTTCCTTGGTACATAAAGGCATTATTACTATGGCAATGCCCTAAACAAGCCGCATGACCTATGGCTTCTTTATCAAAATGTTTTGCAAGTTCTTCGGATAATTTTTCTTGTGTTCCGGCTGTCATACAGGCTGTACCATTACAAACATGAACCTTTGTTTTTCTGTTTTCTTTCTTTGTAAAATCATAAAAAGAGGCTGTCCCATACATTATGGATTCATCCAACATGAATTCTTTTGCAAGAGATTTAAAACTGTCATCATCAAGGTTTTGATGGGCTTTTTCTGCTATTTCTTCAAATAGATTTTGATCTAATTCTTTACGTGCGGATAAGGATCGACTATTTTTATTTGCCATTTTTGTTTGCTTATGCTATTATTTTGACCAAAGATACTAAATTTGAAAATATTTTAACCACTTAATAAAATGATTAGACATGAATAAATTAATATTGAGTATTACGGCAATTTTAGGGGCTTTATCCATAGTTTTAGGTGCTTTTGGGGCACATGCATTAAAGGAAAAACTAGATATTTTAGCGTTAAAAAATTTTGAAACCGGGGTGCGCTATCAACTCTATCACGTGATTGCCATTTTACTGGTAGCTGCTTTAAGCCAATTATCGGGAACGGATAAAAACCAAATCAGTATATTATTTTTAGTCGGAATTCTATTTTTTTCAGGTTCGCTATATGCGATTACTGTTGGAGGCATCAATCCGAAAAGTATTTGGTTTGTTACACCTTTAGGAGGATTGTTATTTATTGTAGGTTGGCTGTTATTGGCTTATAAATTTATTCGATTATAGGCTTTTAGTTAGTGATTTAACAATTTTATTATCCGATAAAAATTCTTTTAAAATCACTTTAATAGCAGTATATGTAGGTACGGCAAGGACCATTCCTGAAATACCAAATAGCAATCCGCCGATAATGATAATTAAAAATATTTCTAAGGGGTGCGATTTGACACTCTTAGAAAAAATAAAGGGTTGACTAAAGAAATTGTCTACCAATTGTGCAATTAAATAACCGAACATAGCCCATAACATTGTGGGTAAAATTTGGGTTTGAAAATCTTGTCCCAGATTATCCGTCATCGTTAAAAACATGATAATTATAGCCCCAATCATTGGGCCGATATAGGGAATCAGATTTAATAAAGCGGCTAAAAAAGCAATTACAACAGCACTTTCAACGCCTACTAACAGTAGGGTAATGGTATAAATAACAAATAGAATTAAAATTTGGAATACCAATCCTATAAAATAGCGTGAGAGTAAATCTTTTATTTTTTCGAATGATTTTGTAAAACGTTGCTCACTTTTATTCGGGACAATCGTTATAAGTGCTTTATTGAGTATATATTTGTCTTTCATCAAGAAAAAACTGATAAATAAAACGGAAAATAACCCAATGGTAAAACTGCCGAATGTAGAGACAATAGCATTAAGGAAATTGGGTATTTGTTTAAAACCGGAAGAAAAATCCAAATGTTTTATTTCGTCAAAAAGATTGATATTTCTCGACAATAAATAATCGTTAAATTGATTAAAAATACGTTCTAGATTACTTTTAAATTCTTGAGAGTTAAGTAAGGATAAATTTTCTCCTTGTTTTAGAATTAGAGGAATAAACATACTGCCTAA
>JANTFW010000106.1 GCA_024763245.1 Flavobacteriaceae bacterium
ACTGCTCCATATCCAAGTCTATAATTTTATCCTGATTGGCTTGTTTTTGGATTAAAGGGCTATGCCGGTAAGCACTTTTTATAAAAAAATCCAAATCCCGTTTTTGTCCGAAAGTTACTTCGGAAATAAGGATCAAAAGGATTACTGCAACTTCTTTTCTCATAGATACATTTTTAATATAAATCAAATTTTAAGACCACATTCCCAACAATGCCATCTAATGGTGCATATAATTCATTAAAATTCGGGTTGTTTATTGGACCACTTACAATATTCTCATAACGTGTTTGTCTGACATCTAAAATATTTTCTACATTGAGTGCCAAGGTAAAATGCCCGAAAATTTTTTGTACCGAAGCCCCCAACAACCAGTAATTGGGTGTTTGAGTCCCATTTTCACGGTATTGATTGCCAAAATAAAAGGCTTCCAGTCCAGCTTTCCAACCTTCTTCTTCATCTTCATAAGCCAAGGTAGTTGTCAGTTTGTTTTGTGGTGTATAGGCTAAGGCTTTATTTTGGTCATAGGTTTTTTTTGTATTTAATATAGTGTAATCAACATACAAAATCAGTTCGCCCAAGGATAATCTGAGATTGGTATTTAAGCCTTTGTTTACTAAATTACCGTTGGCATTCTGATAATTTACGATATTGTTATCCAATAAGTTGGGATTGGCAATAATGGGGTTGTTGATTTGTGTGATAAAAAAAGCCTGATTAAAACGTAAAAATAATTCGTCCGCCAGTTCTGCTTTATAATTAAAATCAAGGTTTAATCCCATAGATTTTTCGGCTTTTAAGTTGCTTGGAAAATTCACGAATTGATAGCGTGTTCTTTCGGCTTCATTAGTAAATGGTGTCGGTAGTTTGTAGCCCAATCCACCGCTTAACCGTGTAAAGAATTTCTGATTAAAATTATACATAGCCGCTATTCTCGGCAAGAAAAAAGCCCCATATTTTAGATTGTAATCCAAACGGATACCGGGTTCTAAAAAGAATTTATTATTTACCTTCCAATTGTCTTGTGAGAAAATCCCGAAAGTTTTATGCTGATAATCTAAGGAGAAAATTTGGGGTTGTTGCTGTTTGAAATCGTCTAAGGTGAAGTTTAATCCACCGACCCATTTGTGATGTGCATTACCTATAAAATAGGATGCTTCCGAAAAGATATTTTGTTGTGTACCGCCAAATATATTGGTATTGGTTTTTAGAGTGCGTTCAAAATTGCCATACGCCATTTTCAGGCTAAACACGTTACCGTTTTTAGCCGTATTTTCATAACTCAAATGCGTATTGATACGATTTGTTTGATTGGTTTCAAAAAAAGTATGATTGGGATTGTTTTCACTATGGATGGCTTTAAGGTCGCCACCGCTACGATTTTCAGTTACGCTATTCAATCCGATTATCAATTTATTACGGTCATCAAAATCATAAAATATTTTTGGTGATAAAACGGCTCGTTTATATTTGGGGATATCGGTAAAACCATTGTGATTGATATCTTTGGCTTGCTGTGTATTGATGCCTGCTGTCATCGTGATGCCGAATTTGCCATTGCGACCGGCAAAAAAGGAACTGATATCGTTGCCACCTTTATGGGTTTGGTTCAGCATTATCGAAAATTCGGGTTGCTCCTTTGGTTTTTTAGTGATGAGATTGACAATACCGGCAACCGCATCGCCACCATAAAGCGTAGAAGCAGATCCTTTGATGATTTCTACTTGTTGCAGGTCTAGCGGTGGAATTTGCAGCAAACTCAAACCGGATGAAAAGCCACCATACATCGGAAAACCGTCTTTGAGCAATTGGGTATATTTGCCGGGTAATCCTTGCAAACGAAAACTGACATTGTCCGAAATAGCCGAAGTGTGTTGTACTTGTATGCCTGATGTCTCACCCAATAGCTTGGAAATATTTCCGGGATTGATAGCCGTTTCTTCCATTACTTCTTCCTTGCCTAAAACTTCTACTTTGGTGGGAATTTCTTTGATGCGGTTTCTGGTACGGGTTGAATACACGGTTACAGCTTGCAATTCGTTATTGGGTTCTAAAAAAATAGTAAGCGGTTCTGTGGTTTTTAGCGGAAAAGTATAAGTTTTTTCTTTGGTACGATAGCCAACATACGAAAAAATGATCGTCTGTTTACCATTTGGCACATTGTTTAGTACCACAAAACCCTTTTCATCGGTAGAAGCACCGATTTGCGTATCTTCGACCAAAACATTGGCATAAACCAAGGGTTCTTTGGTTTTTTCATCTTTTAAAATGGCTTTAAAAGTATTTTGAGCTTGGATGCTGCCAAAAGCTGTTGTGAGTAATAATATAAATAATAGTCTTTTCATTTATGTTTCTTTTTATATTATTACAAACTTTCCTGTTTTGATAATAGTTACACCTTTTTTTATTTGATAAAAATAAAGTGTATTTTTTTCTAATTTCACATTATTATTTTGATTGGGCTGAATTTTTTTATGAAGAAAATCTTGCCCTAAAATATTTGTAATTCTCAAATTATAAAAATTATTTCCTTCCGTATTAATACGAATAGTTGATGTTGTTGGCAAAAAATGAATATTAGGATTGGTATATAACGATGCAATACCAGCAGTATTATCTTGTGCTAACCAAATAGTCGCATTCATTATTAATCGCTCGTGATTACCGTTAGCATCTTGAATCCACCCGTCATATAAATCATCGTTGGTATCGCCCGTACCATCATCTGCCGGTGAGCTATCGCCAAGGGCAACAACTTTTCCTTGTCCGTAGCTTGCGTAAGCACATAAAACACCTGTTGTTCCTGTATTTGTATATCCGGTGCGATAAACAACCCCTTTTGCCATTGCATTTTGTGAAGGATTTAAAGTGATTGAAGTTCCGCCATAAAATTCTATGCTTGTAACATCACCATAATTGCCGTGCAAAAGTGGATCGTTTGGTGAATTAGGAATATTCGAAGATGCTTCAGTGAAATATTCATAATCAAAAGTTATCCCAAAAGGATTATTTTGAACAGGATTATTTTCCATAAAATCATTCCAGATATCCGGTGAATCATATCCATCGCCATTGCGATCAGAATTATTATGATCAGAAATCATGAATAGTCCGCCACTGTTTTGGACAAAATTCATGATAGCAGTTTTTTCCGTGGTTGTAAATAAAATATTCGGTTCACAAACAACAAAAACATCATAATGGATTAAATCTTGCAAATTAGATGTATTGCCATAGGTAATTTTTCCGTTATACGGTAATGTCTCTACATAATATCCAAGTTTAACCGCATCAATAGCCCAGGCAGATAATGCACCTTTCCAATAATTTTGAGAGGTGCTGGATGTAACATCGGCTTGTGCAGGAGTTGGCATTTGTTGTGGATTTGATTCATTGCCAAAAAGATTGGACTGATCCGCATCAATAATCCAATCTGCATTTCCTGCCATTTCAGCTTTGGTGGCATCAAATAGTATTTTGGTTTGAGCGAAACCGCTAATACTTATAAAAATCAATAAAATTGATATATGAACTGTTTTCATGAAATTTTAATTTTAAATAATTTCTCGCTTTACTATTTCTTTAAACCGTTTTCATCAAAATCTATTTTTTCCTTATCTTTATAATTATTAAAACGCCATATAAATCCAACATAAACAACAGGATAACGTCGTTGTATTGTGGTAGTTTGATTTAATTCGGCAGATTGTATGTTGTATTTAATTTTGTAAGTGTGAAAAACATCGGTTACAGTAAGTGTTAACGATGCTTTGTTTTTAAATAAGTTTTGTTTAAACCCAAGATTAAAATAATAAAAATCGCTTCTGTTTCCTTGTGGCGTAATTGAGGGAAAATAATAGTAACCGTTTAATTGTAAAAAAGATGATTTAAAGAGTTTGATAAGAGAATATGCTTTTATATTACCGGAAATACTTGATTTATTGTTTGAATATCCTAAGTTAGTTGCATCAATAGTTGTATAATACACATCACCTGTAATGTTGTATGTGTGTTTTTTTAGAATTCGCCCCGATAATGTTGCTTCTATTCCGCCTGATTGTCTGGTATTCAAATTTGTTGCAGAATATAGAACAATGCTATCTCCAATATTTGTAAAAATACCTGTAAAGGCATCGTATTTATAGCGATAATATAATGATGAGTTAATAGAATATTTTTTATGAGAATATCTATATCCTAACTCCACAGAGTGTATTTGTTCGGGTTTTAAATTCGGATTTCCTGCTTCGGCATTTCGTGGGTCACTGTATTCGGGATTTGGATTTAGTTCGTCAGGGTCAGGACGATTTACTCGTTTTGAATAACTTAACGATATATTTTTATTATCAGCAATATCGTACCCTAAATGAACGGTGGGAAATAGTTTAAAATAATTGTTAGGTATTAATGTATCGCTTGGCCTAACCAAATGCGAATTAATATTTGTTTGCTCGGCTCTCAATCCTGCTTTATAACTAAAATCTTCGATGGATTGACCAAATAAGGCATAAAATGCGTGTAATTGTTGATTGAATTTAAATTGACTTAATTCACCGTTTTTGTTATATCTAATATTATCGTAAATAAACTCTCCCATATAACCACTTTCAAACTCGGCATCTTCGCCTAAAGGCAGAGCATATTCTAAATTTATTTCTTGCTGATTTCCGCTTTTCTGAATAATATAATTACTTGTTTCGGTTATAGTTGTTGGGAATGTATAGTTTTGATTAAAAGTTTTGTCTTCTTTTTCATTATACGAGGAGTAAACGGCTTCAAAAGTAAGTGTATGGTCTTCGTTGTTTTTAAAACTGTGCTCGTAAGTTAAATTTGCCTCGCCTTCTTCTTCTAATTCTTTATTTGTTTGTATGTTGGTAAAATTATAATCAGTATTACTATTCTTATCCAAGGATGATATTTCGGAACTTCCATCGTGATACGAGTTTTGAATAAAATAATTACCCGATATTTCAATATTATTAAAGTCGTTAATATCGTAATTTGCACCAATAAAAGCATTGTGAGAAAGAGCATTTGTTTTTGAATTACCATCTTCTGAATAAAAACTATTATGATTTTCTAAATTATCTTTGTAGGTTCTTTCATCGGTATATAATATGCTGGCATTTGAATGACGAATGCCATAATTGCCAAATAATTTTAAGTCTTCGGACCCGTAATTTAAACTAATATTTGCATTGTATCTGCCCTCGTTTCCTACATTGGATCTAACATGTCCACTTAAACCTTTATCGGCATCTTTTTTTAATACTATATTAATTATTCCCCCAACTCCATCGGGCCTATATTTAGCTGAGGGATTTGTAATTATCTCTATTCTTTCGATACTACTTGCCAGTGTCTGCTCTAATATTGCCGAAGGATTTTTTCTTAATAATGCCGAAGGTTTGCCATTAATAAAAAAAGTAATATTACTTGTGTTTCTAATTGTTATTTTTCTGTTTATATCAACATTTACCGATGGTATATTCTGTAATATTTCGCTTACTGAACTTGTTTCTGAAAGTATGTCTTTCTGAACATTATAAACTTTTTTATCTAAATGATTCTGATAAATTGATTTACGTCCTGTAATTTTAACTTCATCTAATAATAGAGTAGAGGCTCTAAGAGCTATGTCTCCAAGGTATCTGTTAGTATTGAGATTTATCGAAAGTGTATCATTTATAAACCCTATAAAGCTGCAAACTATAAAGTAATTTCCTGTGTTTAGCTTTTCTAATTTAAAATGTCCTGTTGGATCAGCAAAAGTTCCTTTGATCATTGCAGTATCATAAATGGAATAAAGACTAATTGATGCTCCGGGAAGTACTTCAGAGCTTGTGTTTTCAGTTATCCGTCCTTTTATTTCTAATAATTGTGCAAAAGTGCTATTTGAAATGGATAATAAAATAGAAAAAATAAGTAAGTATTTTGTTTTCATTAATAAAAAGTTGAGCAGCCGGGCAATTACCCCGGCTGCAAAGTCCTTTAATCATTGTCCTTTTCTTCATTCTCCTCTTCACTTTCTTTACTGTTTTCTTCTTTTTTGTTTTCATTTTTAACAATCTTACCATCAGGTGAAATGGCTACTTTCAAGTCATTATCATCTTTTTCCAAGGCAAATTCAAAAACTTTTCCTTCCGGTGTTTCAGAAACCTCTACTTCTTC
>JANTFW010000107.1 GCA_024763245.1 Flavobacteriaceae bacterium
TATAAATGTAGCGCGTGTCAAATCACAATTATCAAAGATAGAATACGTTAAATCACAAGCACTAAAATCAACTTCCTGTAATCGAGAGTTTTTAAAGTGCGTTTTTTTGATGCTTGTTTTATAAAATATACTAAAATTAAGCTCACAGTTTTCAAAAGAAATTTCAAACCCGAATGGGTTACAATTTTCAAAATTAACGCCTACAATTTTACAAGCTTTAAAACTAACATTTTGAAGGGCAGTATCTGTAAAAATAACCATACTCAAGTTGGAGTTGCTAAATTTGCAATCAGAAAATGAGATATGAGATAAATCGGAATTAGAGAAATCACAGTTACTAAAAACACAGTGTTCATATGCTCCTTTTTTAATAGGTTTTTCTGTAAAATTTATCTTGTCAAAAACTTGCTCTTCTCTATAATGGTCTATAAGTAAATTTTATCTTCGCAAGTATCTGTACAGAGTAAGACTGGATTGTAATATGTGCAAAAATTATCCCATAAAAAGATTGTACAATAACAATTCTAAGGCTTTTTGGGTTTTATCTAATAACAGCAATTCTTTAGCCTGTTTATGCAATTCATCCGTGTTTTTAATAATTGCTATACCTTCAAGTAGTGTTATTTCTTCTTTTGATGGTAGTTTTTCGACATTACCAAGACGTGCCAAATCATTTCCTGTTAAAATAGTACTTTTCCTTATTGCTTCAGGAAGCTGATCAATACCAATTCCTTTAGATTGTAATGGTTTAGAGATTTCGAATAAGGCTTCGGGAACGGTTCTACTATACCAATTTCCTCCAAGCCTGGAAACAATATCCAGTTTAAGACTATCCACATTTCCTTGTTGGTCTAAAATAGTGTCATCGATATGAATAGTAAGGACTTCGCAAATCACCAAATTTCCGGCTCCGCCTTGATCTCCTAGAGCTTTAACCTCAATAACTTTGCATTCAAAAGCCACAGGAGCTTCCTTAATCCTTGGGGCAGAAACCAAGTCGCTTTTAAGGGCTGTAAAACCGGCTTTTTTAAACTCATTTACGCCTTTATCATATTCTGTGCTACTTAGGGACATTTGCTCAACAATATCAAAATTAACCAAATGAATAACACATTCCGGATGTTCTATAACATTTTCTAAAGTATGTTTGGTGGTATTATCCCTAACCCTACGTGAGGGCGAAAAAATTAAGATAGGCGGATTTGCACTAAAGGCGTTAAAAAAACTAAATGGACTTAAATTTACATCCCCGTTACTGTTTGTAGTACTTACTAAAGCTATGGGTCTGGGTGTTACCGTACTAATAATGTATTTAAAGATATCGGCAACACCATGTTCTTTTGCTGTTATTTTCAAAATAGTTAGTATTAATTAGTTGTTTTATACTTATAAGGTTCCTCTACGTTCTTGTTCGGCTTCTATAGATTCAAAAAGAGCTTTAAAATTACCTTTACCAAACGAGTTGGCTCCTTTACGTTGGATTATTTCAAAAAACAAAGTAGGTCTATCGGTTAAGGGTTTGGTGAAAATTTGTAATAAATAGCCATCTTCATCACGATCAACCATAATCCCGTGTTTTTTTAATAATTCAATTTCTTCATCAATGTCTCCCACTCTTTCTAAGACAGTATCGTAATAGCTTCCTGGTACGTATAGAAACTCAATCCCTCTTTTTTTCATTTCACTAACCGTAAAAACGATATCGTTAGTGGCAACAGCAATATGTTGACAACCGGCACCTTTGTAAAAGTCAATGTACTCTTCGATTTGAGATTTCTTTTTACCTTTGGCAGGTTCATTTATAGGAAATTTAATACGACCGTTACCATTGGTCATCACTTTACTCATCAAGGCAGTATATTCTGTAGAGATATCTTTATCATCAAATGTAATTAGATTGGCAAATCCCATTACATCGGTATAGAATTTGGCCCAAACATTCATTTGTCCCCAATCTACATTACCAACCATATGATCAATATAGCGTAGTCCACATTCTGGAGGATTGTAGTGAGATTCCCATTTCTCGAATTGGGGTAAGAAAGTACCATTATAATTCTTACGTTCTACAAAGATATGAATCGTGTCCCCGTAGGTATGAATACCACTACGAATAACCTCGCCATTTTGGTCGCTCTCCTTATAAGGTGCCATATAAGATTTTGCACCGCGTTTTGTAGTTTCTTCCCAAGCTTTGGTGGCATCTTCTACCCATAGCGCTATTACTTTAACACCATCTCCGTGTTGGGTAATATGATCAAAGATTTCTGTGTTTTTTGAATGGGGCATAGGTGTCGTAAATACCAATTTAATTCTGTCTTGCACTACGACATACGAAGTTCGGTCATTCATTCCGGTTTCCAATCCGGCATAGGCCAACGATTGAAATCCCAAAGCGGTTTTATAAAAGTGAGCTGCTTGCTTGGCATTACCCACATAGAATTCTACATAATCGGTTCCTAATAGGGGTAAAAAATCTTTGGCATCTGGAAAAATCTTATCCAGTCCATAGGTGTAATCATTAATGTTTGTTAAATTGCTCATGCGTGTTAAAATCGTTATACGTTAATCTATTATCCAACTTTTATAATAATCATCTACTTCTAATTTCAGGGCTTCTTCTGTGATTGATATAGGTCTAAAAGGGTCTATCATTACCGCCATTTCTTCTGTTTTTTTCTTACCGATACTGCGTTCAATAGCGCCAGGATGCGGACCGTGTGGTATGCCGCCGGGATGCAGGGTAATTTGACCCTTTTCGATATTATTACGACTCATAAAATCACCGTCTACATAATATAAAATCTCTTCAGAATCTATATTGCTATGATGATAGGGAG
Organism: Flavobacteriaceae bacterium; assembly: GCA_024763245.1. Taxonomy (GTDB): domain Bacteria; phylum Bacteroidota; class Bacteroidia; order Flavobacteriales; family Flavobacteriaceae; genus DQTL01. The sequence goes on from JANTFW010000107.1 coordinate 2,841, forward strand.
CTGGGATGGCATCCGGATGATAATCGTACATTCTAGGAACAAAAGAACAAACCACAAATCCACTGGATTCCCATTGCTGATGGATGGGTGGAGGTAAATGTACACGACCTGTTATGGGTTCAAAATCAAAAATTGAAAAAGCATAAGGGTAATTAAACCCATCCCAGCCCACAACATCAAATGGATGGTTTTTATGCGTGTATTCCCATAATACACCTTGTTTTTTTGATAAAATTTTAAAATGGCCTTTTTCGTCGTGTGTTTTTAAATCTTTAGGGAGTCTAAAATCTCTTTCGCAATAGGGAGAATGTTCAAGAAATTGACCATAATTGTTTCTATATCGAGCCGGAGAAGTCAACTCGTTATAAGATTCAATATATAAGATACGGTTATTTTCATCCTTAAAGTCAATTTGATAGGTAGTTCCTTTAGGAATAATTAAATAGTCACCATAACTAAAATCTAAGTTTCCATACATTGTTCTAAGTGTTCCGGAACCAACGTGTATAAAAAGCATCTCGTCGGCATCGCTATTACGAAAAAAATAGTCTTTTGAAAAGCTTCTGGGAGCTGCTAATCCAATATGCAAATCAGTGTTGGCAAAGAGTGTCTTTCTGCTTTCTAAATAATCATCCTCTGATTTAAGCGTAAATCCTTTAAAACTAAGCGCTTTCATATTTTTTTGAATAGCAATTTTTGGGGATACATCTTTAATTCTTTTAACCTCTGAAACAACAGTTGGAGGATAAAGATGATAAATTAAAGAGGATTTACCAGCGAATCCAGCCGTTCCAAAAAGTTCTTCTTGGTATAATTTTCCATTACTGTTCTTAAAGCTAGTGTGTCTTTTGTGGGGAATATTCCCAAGACTGTGATATCGAAACATAGTTTAGTGTTAATTTGTATTTGTAATAATTTTACCATCAACCATCTCAATTTTCCGATCGGCCATTTCAGCTAACTCCTGATTGTGGGTAACAATAACAAAAGTTTGTCCAAAGGTATCTCTTAATCTAAAAAATAACTCGTGTAAGTGAGCAGCAGAATCAGAATCTAAATTACCACTTGGCTCATCGGCAAAAATAACTTCTGGGTTATTCATTAAAGCTCTCGCTACAGCAACACGTTGTTGTTCTCCTCCGGATAATTCATTTGGTTTATGATTGATTCTATGGGATAACCCAAGAAAGTCTAAGAGCTCTTTTGCTTTTACTTCGGCTTCAGTTTTACTTTTATTGGCAATAAATGCAGGGATACAGACATTTTCTAAGGCCGTAAACTCGGGTAATAACTGATGAAATTGAAAAATAAAACCTATAGATTGATTTCTAAATCGAGCAAGATCACCAGCATTCATGGCAAGAATATCTGTATGGTTTATATGAATTGTTGCGGAAGAAAGATTTGACGGTTTATCCAAAGTCCCCAATACTTGTAGTAGCGTGGTTTTTCCCGCACCCGAAGGACCTACTATAGCCACAATCTCTCCCTTATTAATAGTTAGTGAAACATCTTTCAATACTTCTAAAGAGCCGTATTTTTTTGTTAAATGTGTTGCGTGTATCATCATTTGGTTGCGAATATAAGTAATTTAGTTAGGTAATAAAATATAAATTGGCACATTTATTGACGACTTATATATAGAAAATATAATAATTTTGCTAACTACTTACTAAAATCAATTTTGTATATGAAAAATAAATATTCATTGTTACTCTTGGGGGGCATCTTTGATGCTATAGGGATGTTATCTTTTGTTATTCCGGGGGTAGGAGAGTTTAGTGATGTCATTTGGGCTCCCGTTGCTTCGTTCCTTATTTATAAGATGTATAAAGGTACGGAGGGGAAAATAGGAGGATTGATTACCTTTGTCGATGAAATTTTACCGGGAGTAGATATCATACCGACCTTTACACTTATGTGGATCTATAAGTTTTTGATAAAAAAAGAGCACTAATAAATGACTCGATTTAAGATAATACCATATATAATTATCCTATTTCTTATGTATAACAATACTTGTTATGCACAGGATATACCCCTTGAAAAACAAAAAGATTCCTCCTATATATATTATGGTGATTATATTATATTTGAAGGAGACACATTGGTTGTTGAATTAGACGAGGTACATTTGTTAAAAAAACTAAAGTTTAAAAATAATAATGATAGACGCTATTACTATTGGTTTAGACAAAAGGTTCATAAGGCCTATCCTTTCGCCAAAATGGCCGAAGATAAATTGGCTATCATTAATGAACGACTAGCTGCCATTAAGTCAAAGCGTAAACGTAAAAAGTATACCAAACGCTTACAAGAATATTTTGAAAAGGAGTTTACAGATCAACTCAAAAAACTGACGAGAACCGAAGGACGAATTCTTATTAAGTTAATTCACCGTCAAACCGGTGCAACAACTTTTGATATGGTTAAAGATTTGCGAAGTGGTTGGAAAGCTTTTTGGTATCAAAGCACTGCTAAATTGTTTAAGCTCTCCTTAAAATCAGAGTATCATCCGGAGTCGGTTGCCGAAGATTATCTTATTGAGGACATATTACAACGTGCATTTAATGATATGACTTTGGAGAGACAGGAATCAAAATTAGATTTTGATTTCGAAGAATTATCTCAAAAATATGATGATTTTATTGAAATTCAGAGATAATTTCAAAATAATCTATTTTTAATACTTTTGTTGTTTTCGTAATAGAATAACTTTTTCTTTTTTGGTTTTATATTTAAATTGAGGTTTTATTGCTAAAAATTCGCTCTTTCTCGCTTTGTTTTTGTATAGTGTCTAAAACCTTAAATGATGGGTTTGAAATTTTTTTAAAAAAACCCTAAAAAAAGCTTGTTAGTTAGAAATTAGTTCCTACTTTTGCCACCGCTTTAAAGGAAAGCTATCGAACTAATCACATAAGAATAGAAGAGAAAAAAAACCTTAAAAAAGAACAAAAAAGTATTGCTGGGTTAAAAAAATGTTTTACATTTGCACCCGCTTTGAAAGGGAAGGGATTACGTTCATTGAAAGATATTGTTTAAATACAGGGATAATCATTTGTTAAGTTGATGATTAAGGAATGTATTTAAAGAGATACAATTGACAGCATAAACTTGAGTAAGGAAACAAGGAAGTTTTAAGAACTTCC
>JANTFW010000108.1 GCA_024763245.1 Flavobacteriaceae bacterium
ATGCCAGACCTATTGACGAATATCCGGGTAAATGTGAGCAAGCCAAAGCCATTATGTTGATGATTCAGAATAATTTAGATTATAAGGTGGCACAACATCCACATGAACTCATTACGTATGGTGGAAATGGAGCGATATTTCAAAATTGGGCGCAGTACCTACTTACTATGCAGTATTTAGCTACGATGAATTGTGAGCAAACTCTTTCTATGTATTCAGGACATCCTATGGGTTTATTCCCTTCGCATAAAGAAGCGCCGCGTGTGGTGGTTACTAATGGTATGATGATTCCTAATTATTCCAAACAAGATGATTGGGAAAAATTTAATGCCTTAGGAGTTACCCAATACGGTCAAATGACTGCCGGTAGTTATATGTATATAGGTCCGCAAGGCATTGTTCACGGTACAACCATTACTATTTTAAATGCCAAGCGATTACATCCTAATAAAGATGCAGATGCTTTACCACTATTTGTCTCCTCTGGATTGGGAGGTATGAGTGGAGCACAACCCAAAGCCGGATCTATTGCCGGGGTTATTTCGGTTATTGCCGAAGTAAATCCCAAAGCGGTACAAACACGCCACTCACAACATTGGGTAGATGAAGTATATACTAATTTATCAGATTTGACACAACGTGTACGAAAAGCTAAAAAGAACAAAGAGGTGGTTTCTTTGGCATATCAAGGCAATATTGTAGAGGTATGGGAAGAATTTGACAAAGAGCAAATTTTTATTAATTTAGGTAGTGACCAAACCTCCCTTCACAATCCTTGGGCGGGAGGTTATTATCCGGTGGGTTTAAGTTTTGAGGAGGCCAATAAGATGATGGCTGAAAATCCTAAATTGTTTAAAGAGAAAGTACAAGAATCGCTTCGCCGTCAAACAGCAGCCATTAATAATCATACGGCAAAGGGAACGTATTTCTTTGATTATGGAAATGCTTTTTTACTGGAAGCCAGTAGAGCGGGAGCAGCTATTATGAGTTCTGACGGTTTGCATTTTAAATACCCTAGTTATGTTGAAGATATAATGGGTCCTATGTGTTTTGATTACGGTTTTGGTCCTTTTAGATGGGTTTGTACCAGTGGTAAACCGGAAGATTTAGCACAAACAGATGCATTGGCAACAAAAGTTTTAGAACGCTTAAAACTAGAATCACCACAAGAGATTCAACAGCAAATGGCAGATAATATTACTTGGATAAAAGGAGCACAAGAAAATAAATTAGTTGTGGGTTCTCAAGCGCGAATATTATATGCCGATGCTATGGGTCGTATTGAAATAGCTAGAGCATTTAATGATGCCGTAAAAGAGGGTACTTTATCGGCTCCGGTTGTTTTAGGAAGAGATCATCATGATGTTTCCGGTACGGATTCGCCTTATAGAGAAACTGCTAACATTTACGACGGTTCACAATTTACAGCAGATATGGCTATTCAAAACGTTATAGGAGATAGCTTTAGAGGAGCTACTTGGGTCTCCATTCACAACGGTGGAGGTGTTGGATGGGGCGAAGTGATAAATGGAGGTTTCGGTATGGTTCTTGATGGTACTAAAGAAGCTAGCAATCGTTTGCAAGCTATGTTATATTGGGATGTAAATAATGGTATTTCAAGACGTAGCTGGGCGCGTAATCCGGGATCTATTTTTAGTATTCAGCGTGCTATGGAACAGAACCCAAATTTAAAGGTAAGCCTACCTAATATAGTGGATGACGATTTGCTTAAAGATGAATTATTTACTTAAAATTACAAGCGTATGAAAATCGTAAAATCATCAGGAATTATTCTACTCCTACTTATCTTGACAAGCTGTAGTAGCATTCATGTAACTACAGACTACGATACTAAAACAGATTTCTCTCAAGTAAAAACCTTTGCTTTTTACAAAAAAGGAATTGATAAAGCACCAATTTCCGATTTAGATAAAAGGCGTATACTTCGCGCTATTGAGTCCGAGTTGCAAGCCAAAGGAATGACCAAATCTGAAGAACCCGATGTGTTAATCAGTATTTTTACTAAGGCAAAAAAACAAATTGATGTCTATAATAATTATAACCCTTATTATTACGGTCCTTATCAAAGACAACAAATTACCAAATATACGGAAGGAACTTTGTTGATTGATATGATTGACCGCACTACTAAAAAATTACTTTGGCAAGGTGTAGGCAAAGGCGCATTAACTAAATCGTCTAAACCCGAAAAAAGAGAAGCCGTAGTGCAAAAATTTGTACAAGAAATCTTAGAAAAATATCCACCAACAAAATAAGATAATATTTTTATAGGTCGTAGCTAATGACAAATACTACATTGTATTATCCACCGTATATAAAATAATTACACTTGTGAAAGCTTTTTAAAACGGCCAAAAACTGTTATCGTTCCAAACGTCTTCTCTTAGTTCGTTATCTATTTCTACCAAGAGTTTTGAATGTTCACCCTCCCAGGCAGCAAGGATTCGGTACAATTCTTTTTCGTTGGGATCTGTTGCTTCTTTTGCTCGGGATTTGTAGAGTTTAACCGCATTCATTTCGAAATCTATTGCGGCAGAAACCGCTGCTGCTTCAAAACTAGCGGCATTAATTTCTTTTTTAATCTTATCGGTCAGCACTTGTAAAATAACGGTTTCTTCCGGGTTTTCTTCAGGAGCATCCGGTTTGAGAAAGCTGTGTTCTTTGGTGTAGTGAATAAACTGTTTACGAAGGTATTCAATATGTCCTTCCTCTTCTCTAGCCATCATTTCAAACACTTCTTTAGTTGCCGCATTGTCACATTTTTCAGCGACATTTTGATAAAATGCTTTACCTCTTTTTTCTAATAAGATGGCTTCTTTTAAGATATCTTCTGCTGTACGTGCCATGTTCTATAAGTTTTATAAATCTCCTACAAAGTTAGACTTTTTGTTTTAATTTTTGTCTGTGTTAGTAGGTAGATTTTAGGATATTTTAATTCTTAATCATAGCTTGCTTACTAATAGGGTATTTTAAAAAACAAAAACTATCTTTGTCGTATACTAAGGATAGGTTTTTTGGGTTTTGTAAGAGTCACTTTCGTGTAGATGGTTAATTTTATAGCATATGAATAAATTTTTAGGGTGTATTTTTTTAAGTTTTGGTTTAAGTTTGGTGGTGTGGGGTCAAAACCCAACATCGAACAATTCTATAAGACGTATCCAGGCTAAGGATATTCCTATAGACACATTGGCGTTGCAAAAAAACGATACCCTTCTGCTCTCCCAGACTGTGATGCCCAATTCTACTTCGATTGATTCTATTGTGACCACAATTCCGGCAGATAGTATTTTAGGAAACCAAACGATACAGACTATTGATTTAAAAGATGACCCTCAATTAGCAAGACTAGATAGTCTGTGGATGGATTTAGTAAAAAAATCTGAACTTTTTGATGTATCTTCTATCAATACAGCTATTCCTACAGAGGATTTGGTAGTTGAAGAACTTCCCAAGGCTTTATTAATAGAAAGGCTCGCAGCTATTGATGCAAAAACGCCTTTTCATGTTACCTATAATCCGGCCTTAGAACGCTTGATAAAATCGTATCTTAAAACACGTCAAAAGGCCTTTTCTAATTTAATGGCAAAAGCCAAATATTACTTTCCTTTATTTGAGGAAAAACTCGATAAATATGATATTCCACTCGAGGTTAAGTATTTAGCAATTGTAGAATCGGCTTTACGACCCAAAGCAAGATCCCGGGTGGGTGCTACGGGTTTGTGGCAATTTATGTATGGTACGGGTAAGCAATACGGCTTGCGTGTTAGTTCGTATGTGGACGAACGCCAAGATCCTATTTTGGCTACAGAAGCCGCTTGTAAATACTTGGCCGATCTTTATACCATTTTTTCGGATTGGGATTTGGCTCTTGCGGCATATAATTCCGGACCGGGCAATGTAAGTAAGGCTATACGTCGTTCGGGAGGGTATAAAAATTATTGGAATATTCGCCCCTATTTACCCTCAGAAACAGCCAGTTATGTTCCAATTTTCTATGCTACCTTATATCTTTTTGAGTATGGAGATCAGCACCATATAAAACCGGAAACCGATTTTACATTACATCACTTTGAAGTAGATACTATTCAGATTTCCCATCAAATTTCCTTTGAACAAATTCAAAAAACTACCGGAATAGATGAGGCTTTATTGGCATTTTTAAATCCTTCCTATAAACTCAATATCATTCCGTTTATTCCTGATAAAAAATACCACTTGGTATTACCGAAAGAATATGTAGGGGTTTTTGTACAAAACGAATCACAAATCTATACTTATGTAGCAGCCGAGGAAGCAAAACGAGAAAAACCCTTACCTAAGTATTTTGAAATGGATAGTCGTATTCGTTATCGTGTAAGAAGCGGCGATTATTTAGGAAGAATAGCCGAAAAATATGGGGTTAGTGTTTCTAGAATTAAACAGTGGAATCACCTAAGAAACAACAATTTACGTATTGGACAACGACTTACCATTTACCCTAGACGTTTGCCTAAAACAAGCAGATCTAAAGTGACTCAGAAATCATCAAGACATCCTAAAAAACCACTACCAAAAGGAGAGTATATTACTTATACCGTTAAAGAGGGGGATTCCTTATGGAGTATCTCACAAAAATATCCGAATGTTTCTGTAGCCCAAATTAAAGAATGGAACGGTATTTGGGACAATAAACTTCATATAGGGCGAAAACTTAAAATCTTTAAGGGTTAGTCCGGTGCATTTACAATTAGATAATCAAATAATTTATTATCCATGAAAAAGTTTATACTATTTATTACAATTATCGCTAGTATTACAGCTTGTAATGATAAAAACGGAAAAGTCTTACTACCCACAGCTATTGGTCGTTACAATGAAATGATGGTGGTTATTAACCAAGCCGATTGGGAAGGGAAAATTGGAGTGGAGCTCAAGAAAGTTATTGCCTCGAATGTATTGGGGTTGCCTCAACCCGAAACGCAATTTACTATTACACATATTCCACATCAAGGCTTTAATGGTTTTTTAAAACACAACCGGAATATTTTGAGTGTGGAACAAGCACCGGAGAGTGAATTGGTTATTGAAAAAGACAAATATGCACGACCACAAGTATATATGCATATTAAAGGACCTGACAAAGAGGCTATTGCTACCTTAATTAAGGCCAATAAAGATAAAATAATTACTACTTTTAAAGAGGCCGATATCGCTCAGATGCAAAAAGATCTTAGGAAAAACATTCATGATATCAAGTTGGTTAAAACCTTTAAAGATCAAAGTTTTTCGATTAAAATCCCAATGGAATTTAGTCAAGTGGATGACACGGGAAATTTTATTTGGTATCGCAAAGATATTCAAGTTTACAATGCTACAATTAACGGTAGTATGAATATTGTTGCCTATACCTTACCCTTAGATGTGCCTTTCGAACAAATTAAAGATAGTATTACAAGCATTCGTGATACGATGGGTACAAAACACATACCGGGCGCAATTGATGGGTCTTATTTAATCACCGAAGCAGCCTATTCGCCCCATATTTTTACGACTCATTTAGATAAAAAGAATGCCTATAAAGTCAAAGGAAAATGGGAAGTTTATAAAGATTTTATGGCCGGTCCATTTGTAAGTTATTTTGTGGAAGATAGTAAACATAAACGTTTGGTTGTAGTCGAAGGTTTTACGTATGCACCGGTTGTTAAGAAAAGAGATCTTATGTTTGAGTTAGAAGCTATAATCCGTACTTTACACATTGAATAGTAGTTCTAAAACAAAATCAAATTGTCTATTAACCTGAGTTCGATCTAAGCTTTGCTCACAGTTTCAGATAATTAGCCCATAGGCAATCCAAATTTATGAGAACTATCTGGATAATTTGAGTGAATT
>JANTFW010000109.1 GCA_024763245.1 Flavobacteriaceae bacterium
GTTAACCGGCACTTCGGTACAAATTTTCTTCCCTTCGCTCAGAAAATTCACTCGGTGACCTACATGATTAAAGGCGGCTGAGTGATTTTACGAAGAACGAGTAAAATTGTATCGAAACCACCGAAGCTCCTATTATAAATAACGTGAGTTCAATATAGTTTACCCAACAATTTTCTTTTACCCAAAGAAACATGTATTTTTGCAACAAAATATAGAAAAAATATGGCATCAGGAGGATCTAAACTAGCGATTTTTGCATCTATAGCCGCCAATTTAGGCATTGCTATACTTAAATTTATTGCCTCATTTTTTACGGGGAGCTCGGCAATGTTATCCGAAGGTATTCACTCGGTAATCGATACCACCAACGGATTACTATTACTTTTGGGCATTAAAAAAAGTAAAATTGCTCCTGATGAAAAACATCCTTTTGGATATGGCATGGAGCTTTATTTTTGGAGCTTTATCGTAGCCATTTTTATATTTTCTCTGGGTGGTGGTGTGGCCCTTTATGAAGGTATAAAACACTTAACCGAACACGGTAGCCTAGATACATCACCTAAAATGATGTTTTGGAATTATGGGGTTCTTATTGGTGCTATACTTTTTGAAGGAGCCAGTTTATGGATTGCATGGAAAGAATTTAGAAAAGTACATCCTACAGGATTTAAATCTGCTATGGCTGCAAGTAAAGATGCCGCTTCTATTGCTATTATCATTGAAAATGCAGCGGCTGTAATAGGGCTGCTTATTGCTCTGGTGGGGGTTAGCTTGACCTATTATTTTCACAATCCTGTTTTTGATGCTATTTCGTCCATCCTAATCGGATTATTATTAGCTTATGTCGCCTTTTTTATGGCCAAAGAAACAAAGCATTTGTTACTTGGAGAAGCGGCTATAGAAGAGGATTTGGAAGCCATACATCAAATCTTATCTTCGTACGACCAAATAGATTATTTTGGGAATATAAAAACGATGCATTTAGCTCCGGAAGAAATATTGTTAGGTGCCAATATCAATTTTAAAGATAATCTTACCGTTGGTGAAATAGAGCCCATCATCAAAGAGATTAAAGAACGAATTGTCGCTGAAAATCCTAAAGTAAAGCACATCTTTTTAGAATCGGACTCCATTAGCAAAGATGCTTAGTCGTAGCTAATAGCTTATCGGATTACGATACTAAGATTGGGTAAAACTTTTTATTTAGAGGATGCGGGTAAAAAAAAATCCAGATTATTTCTTTATAATTTTATCAATAGCCTTAAACAAAGTGCCATCCGTAAGTACAGCGCCTTGTTCTATTAATTGAAAGAGTTCGTCATTACGATCCGTAGTATAGGGTTTTGCCCCTCTAAAATATTGAATGGACGGGTCGTTGGAATGGTCGATAAACCAGTTAAAACCTTCCTTTTCCAGAAGATTAATTCCTTCTTTTTCTATGCGTACTACTAGACGTTGAATCTGTTCGGGTTGCGCATAAAACAAGTTGATACTATCCGACGAAAAATGTTCCAGATACGTGACTTTTCGCAGCACATCTTTCCAAACCAAATCACTAAAATTTTCTAATTGTCGGGTCACCTTTTTAGGCTCCTTTTCTTTTATGCGCGCCCAATCCTCTTGGGTAATCTCTTGGGCAGCCAAAAAAGTAGCAAACTCTTGGTGCAAGGCTTCGAACTGTTCTTTACTTAATAAACGATATTTCATTTTTAACTATTTAACGAGAGTTCGATATAATACGCACTGTATCAATAGTTATGGGTTTAATAGTTAGGTTCATTGTCATTTCGACTGAAATGGAGAAATCTAATCAAAACACCATCAGAAAGATATCTCCACGATGGTCGAGATGGCATTGGATTGTCATTCCGACCGAAGTGCGTTGTCATTTCGACTGGAATGGAGAAATCTCTACCTTGAGAAGTACGATTTTTCGACTTCATTTCATTTCGCTCAAAATAACAAATAACTGAATTACAGCCCCCTATTAAAAATAGTAATGACTAAGTTTATATCGAATTCATATTATTTACTATACTTACGACGCAAAAGTAATGTATTTGTACTATCTACTACACTCTATAGTCCAAGAAATTTTAAGAAAAGATATAACTGAAATTATGAGGTAGTATCTAACTTTGTATAGACAGAATTGTTCGATTTATACTCCGGAACAATCCGTTTTAATTGCTGTACGATTTCATCGGCTGTTAAATCGGATAAATTAGACAAGGTAGAAAGCTCTTCGAGTAATACCGTATGACTGGTGTTTTTAACCTTGGCTATCATTATCTTGGGATGATAGGTTTTAATTACATTATCGGTAGCACTAAGAAGCTCTTCATAGAGTTTTTCGCCCGGACGCAAACCTATTATTTTAATGTCAATGTCATCCGGATACTTAAATCCCGATAGATGGATCATCCGTTTTGCCAAATCGACAATCTTAACTGATTTCCCCATATCGAAGACGAATACCTCGCCACCCATACCCATGGCACCTGCTTCTAATACCAATTGGCAAGCCTCCGGTATGGTCATAAAAAAACGGGTTATTTCTTCATGAGTTACGGTTAATGGTCCTCCTTTAGCCATCTGTTTTTTAAATAGTGGAATAACAGAACCGTTAGAACCTAATACATTACCAAATCGTGTACTAATAAATTTTGTTTTTTGTAGTGTATTACAATAGGCGGCATAGATTTCTGCTACACGCTTGGTAGCACCCATTACATTAGTAGGATTTACCGCTTTATCGGTAGAGACCATCACAAACTTAGTTACCCTATTTGTAACGGCTAAATCCATTAAGGATTTGGTACCTAAAACATTTACCTGAACGGCTTCGTAGGGATTATTCTCCATCAAAGGCACGTGTTTATAGGCGGCTGCATGGAAAATGATATCGATAGGCTGTTGGGCAAATAATTGTTGCATACGGTGGGTATCTCGTATATCTGCTACTAGGTACGTTACATTTGTAACACCCCTTTGTATAAAATCTTGTTGCAAATCATAAATCCCGGATTCCGATTGATCTAAAACCATTAATTGTGAAAAAGGGTACTTACTAATCTGTTCGGCCAATTCACTTCCGATAGAGCCGGCTGCTCCGGTAATTAAAATATGCTTCCCTTTTAATTCATTAGCAATCGTAGGATTATCCATTTGTATGGGATTTCTATCCAGTAGATCTTCAATTTGGACTTCTTGAATTTGAGCCATTTGTAAAGTGCCATCAATCCATTTTTCAACAGGAGGAACAATCTTTACCTTGACCGGAAGTGTACTTACCCTATCGACTAAATCTAATAATTCGGCAGCACTACTATTTTGAATGGAAACAATAACCTCTTTGATTTGTCTTTTTTCGATAAAATCCGTATCGATTTTATGACTGTCAAAAACCCGAACACCATCGTATGTTTTACCAATTTTTTTGGGACTATCGTCGATAAATCCCACTACTTGCATATTCGATTTTTTATCACTCTTAATGGTTGTATGTGTAATAATTCCGGAATCTCCTGCACCGTAAATCAATACTTTTTTAGACGTATTAATTCCCTTAAGTAAAGTATAATAAACTTGTTTAAAAATATACCTACTGGCAATCAAGACAATTACATTGAGCATAAAATGTATTACAATGATGGATCGTGGAATGGTAAAGGTTTTTAAAATTCCCAGTTTTCTGTTTAGAAAAACAATAAGGGCAAGCACAAATGCAAGTAGTGCAGCGGCTATAAAAACATTATAGGCATCACGGGTTCCTGTATGTCGTACGACCCCTTTATACGAACCGATAATTACAAAACTAAGAAAAGCAATAAGGGCGACTAGAGGCAGTTGAAGTACAAAATGATGCGCTCCAAAATCTAAGCTAAAGTTAAATCGAACTAAATAAGCCAGAAAAAAGGTTTGTAATACCAGGGAAATATCAATTAATAGTACTACCCATCGGGCCGTAATAGTAGAAGAAAATTTATGCAATAAGCGATTACGCATAGGGATATTTATTTTATAAGGGGTTACAAAGGTACGCTATTGTTTGATTTGAACAAATTACTTAACAAGAATGCTATTACAACAATCTACGCAGTGCTTTGGTAAATACGTTCAATTATATCGACAACTTTCATGCCTTCTAAGGCATTGGTTGAAATAACCTTGTTATGTAACAATACATCGATAACATTTTCTATAACATAATGATGGTTTTGTGCCGATCCTTTATAGGCGCCATAATCATTACCGGGATTGGTCGGTGCCAATTCAGGCATTTCATAATCTTTAATATGGCAATACTCTACTTCGTTCATATATTGACCACCAATTTTAACACTACCCTTTTCGGCAATAATGGTTAAAGAACTTTCCATGTTTTTATCAAAAACAGCCGTGGAAAAATTAAAGTTACCGATACCTCCTTGTACAAACTCAAAATGAATCACTCCGGCATCTTCAAAAGCCGTTAATTCTTGGTGTTTAAAGTCTCTCATTTTAGCTTGAATGTTCGTAATATCGCCAAAAAGCCAATACATGACATCAATAAAATGCGAGAATTGTGTAAATAGTGTTCCACCATCCAGTTCTTTATTGCCGTGCCAGCTATCTTTGGTATAATACCGCTCATCCCTATTCCAAAAGCTATTGATATGTACAGAGTATATCTTTCCTAAAATTCCTTTTTCTATAATACTCTTAATCCATACCGAAGGTGGAGAATACCTGTTTTGCATTACGGCAAACACTTGTTTGGATACTTGTAAGCCCTTAAAGATGATCTGCTCGGCATCGGCTTTATTTAGGGCTAAGGGTTTTTCTACTACTACATGATTTTTTGCCTCTAAGGCCTGAACAGCTTGTGCGGCATGAAACCCATTTGGAGTAGCTATAGTTACCACATCGGTCTCAACACCGGATGCTAAAAAAGCGGTTAGCGAACTAAAAAAAGGAATACCAGAAAATGCTTCCAGATGCAATTCTTTTTTATCCTTAACATCTATTAAAGCCACTAGTGTTGCGTTGGGATTTCGGCTAATCATTTCGGCATGTCTCTTGCCGATATGTCCACAGCCCACTACTGCAAATTTTATCAGGTTTTGCATTATTTGTTTTTTCTATTAAAAATACGATTTAAAAAGGACTTTTTGTTTTTTTGGTAATAGCCATAGCCATAGGAGCCGTAACCATAACCATAGCCATGCCGCTTATTAAAGGTAAAATCGTTAAGAATATAACTGACTTTACTTACCTCATTACGTTCGTATTTGGTCTCGATCATTTTGAGTAATCCTTTTTCCGTATATCCCTGACGTACTAAGTATAAGATGGTATCTGCATATTGAAACAGTTCTTGTGCATCGGACACTGCACCGATAGGCGGAGCATCCAAAATAATATACTCGTAGTTCTCTCTGAGGTATTTCATCATTTCTCCCATTGCACTACTCAATAACAATTCCGATGGATTGGGTGGTACAGGCCCTGATAGGAGTACATCCAAATTATCATATGGTGTATGTTTTATCAATTCGTCGGGCTCCTTTTGATGGATTAAATAATGAACTAAACCTACATCATTTGACAACTTAAAATCTTCTGCAATTTTGGGTTTTCGCAAATCGACACCTACCAAAATTGTTTTTTTACCACTCATCGCAAAAACACTAGCCAAGTTAATAGAAGTTAGTGTTTTACCTTCGCCACTAATAGATGAGGTTACCAAAAGAATATGCGAATTGACATTCCGTTTCAGCATAAATTGAACATTAGAACGCAAGGCTCTGTATGATTCGGCTAAGGCTGAATTCGGTTGGTCGTAAACGACGAGATTGGTAGCTTCTGTTTTGGTTCCAATTACTC
>JANTFW010000110.1 GCA_024763245.1 Flavobacteriaceae bacterium
GCTGCTTTTATTTAATGCTAATAAATTGTTTATTTTTTCTTGATAATAAACTCGGTTCTTCGGTTTTGCAAATGTTCTGCTTCGGTACATTTTACCCCATCCACACATTTGTTAACAGGACGTGACTCGCCATAACCTCTACCCGTAATACGATCTCTGGAAATTCCTTGGCTAAGGATATATTTAACCACCTCTTTGGCGCGTAAATCTGATAAATGGAGATTATAACTATCACTGGCTCTACAATCGGTGTAGGCTCCAAACTCAATATTTATTTCAGGAAAGTCTTTTAATATCCGCACCGCTTTCCCTAAGGTTTCAGTAGCTTCTTTTGTAATGTAATATTGGTCCAAATCAAAATAAATAGGTGGCAAATCAAGCATCTGCTTACCATCTTTATAGACAATTGGTGGTTTAGGCACCTCTTTTACCACTGGTTTTGGCTCCTCTATAACGACTTCTTTTTCTTTGGGTTCTACTTTTTTCACAGGTTTTATAGCTACTACTTCCGGCTCTTTTTCTTTTTCGAGATACAAGGTGATATTCTGAGTAAAAAGATTGGGGGTAAAACCAATATGCCTGAATGCTTTATGGTACCCAACCTGATTTGCCTCGACCCTATAATTTCCACGACAAGCCAAATCGAAAGAAAATTTTCCGTCAGATTTTGTGGGATAGGTACTTAAAATAATATTATTATGAGAGTACATAGTAACAACAGCTCCGGGAATAATTTTATTCGTCTCTTTATCACGAATTTCTCCATTAATAACCTGTTTACATTCCTGTATCTCGGTTTCTTGAACAAAAGAGTAGATATCATCTTCCCCTTTTCCATCAGGACGATTGGAGGAGAAAAAACCTTTTTTATGTTGACGGTCAATGACAAAGCAAAAGTCATCATACTCACTATTGATAGGTGCTCCCAGATTAACAGGTTCTGCATCTGGATCATCAAGTGCTACCATATACACATCTAGACCACCACTTGACGTAGGTCTATCAGAAGAAAAATAAAGTATATTCCCTTCGACATATGGAAAATTTTCTCTTGCAGCAGAATTTACATGAGCTCCCAAATTTTGAGGCTCTCCATAGGTGCCATTTTTATTGATGGTCACCCAATAAATATCTGAGGCTCCATAACTACCGGGCATATCGGAAGAAAAAAACAAAACCCGTCCGTCTTCGCTTACCGAAGGATGTGCACAAGAATACTTGTCGTTATTAAAAGGGAGGGAAACAATATCCCCCCATTCTCCATTAGTTTTTACGGAAGCTCTATAAATTTTTAAGTTGACCCATTGGCTATCATCCTCAATATATTTCCCTTTTTTTATATTATTCTGTGTAAAATAGACATGTCTTAGATCCGGAGTAAAGGAAACATTCGATTCGTTGTACTTAGTTACAAAATTATTTAGCAATTTTTTTACGTAATTAATTTCTCCTTTATAATTTAAGAAGCCTTTAAACAAATCGTATCTAGGTAAATCATCGTCTGCTTTTTTAAATTTGCTTTTTAATTTTTTTCCATCTAGTTTACTCGATGCAAAAATAATTCTATTAGGGCCAAAATAGGAGGTTCCATAATCGGAATATTTAGTGTTTGCCTTAATATTTTTAATAGTATATTGTGCAGCTGTTAACTGCGCGTAACTAATCTGAATAAGAAATAAACTAATAATTACAAGAATTTTTTTCATTTCTTTATGGTTTTATATTAATGCTATCTTGCTAGAATTAAAAATTCTGTCCTTCTGTTCTCTAAATGTTCTGCATCGGTACATTTCACACCATTTACACAATGATTTACAGGCATAGTCTCACCGTAGCCTTTTCCATAAATTCGGTTGTAATCAATCCCTTTACTCACAATATATCGAACCACCTCGTTTGCCCTTTTAATTGATAATTCCATATTGTATTCATCCGGACCTCTTGAGTCCGTGTGAGCACCAAATTCTACAACTAGTGTAGGGTTTTCTTTCATTATCTTTACCACCTTATTGAGCTCTTCTGCAGAAGTCTTTCTAATATTGTATTTGTTCAATATAAAGTTAATATTTTTGACATCCAGATACATTTCTTTTTCCGGCTCTTTCATCTCTATAGGCTTTTTGGGCTTAGGCGCCTCGGCCACTATAGCATCATGTAGCAGGTGCATCGTGACATTGTGTACTTCTTTATTAGGTTCGTAAATAATATCGGCAAAATCTTTGTTATAGTGTTTCTTAGTGGCTTCTAATTTATAGTTCTTCTCACATTTATTTAATTTAATCTTGAACTTTCCATCTCCTTCTGTCGAAAAGCGATTTAACCAATTCCCTTTTTCATCAAAGATATTAACGATTGCATCTTGTACAATCTCGTCAGTATCTGCATCTCTAACCTCTCCTTCTACCAACTGAGAACAACTTTTTATAGCTGATTCTTGCACAAAAGAGTAAATATCATCGCCACCTTTACCTTGCGGTCTATTTGAGGTGAAATACCCGCGTCTAAAGCTTCCGTTAATTACAAAACTAAAATCATCGTATTTACTATTTATAGGGATTCCTAAATTGGTTGGATCCTGAAATAAGTTTCCCAATGGAACCATATAAATATCCAGACCACCCAATCCACCCGGCCTGTCAGATGAGAAGTACAATAATCCGTTGTTGATTTCAGGAAAATTATCACGATTAGGGGAATTAATATATGCTCCTAAGTTTTTAGGTCTTCCGTAACGATCCCCAGCTAAAATATCGACTACATAGATGTCAGAATTACCATATCCTCCAGGCATATTCGATGCAAAATACAACTTAGTCCCATCATCACTTAATGTCGGATGGGCACAATTATAATTAGTACTGTTAAAGGGTAATTCTTTAATATTCATCCAGTTTCCGGTAGGCGTTACATCCGCTTTGTATAATTTTAAATTTACTGTTTTATTTTTTACTTTTGAAGTGCTATTTTGCGTAAAATAAACTGTTTTTAAATCCGGAGTAAAAGAGACATTGGATTGATTAAACTCAGCATTGAAATCCATAACCACTTTCTTTGGAAATTTAATCTCATAGTCCTTATCAATATATCCAGTAAATGTCTCTAAAAAAGCTTTTTTAGATTCATTACTTTTGACACGACTTTTAACAATGGCTTTACTGTTTTTACTACTGGCAAAAATAACCCTTCCTTTTCCCCATAAGGAAGTACTCAAATCGGAATAGGCAGTATTCACTTTAAGATTTTTTATAGAATATCGTGCGGCTTCTAATTGTGCATAACTAGTATGGAACAAAAATAATAAGGTTAAGATAAAAATAAGTTTTTTGGCCATAGGGGTCTTCTATTTTAAAATGTAAAATTAGTATTTTTTTTTATCTATTTTTCTTAATTTCAAATAATGTGCCAAATTGACTAAACCTTCCATATAAAAAAACATCCTTTCCAGTTGTAAACTAGTATAGTTTATCAACGAGAAAGGATGTGTTATAGTATATAAAGCTTTACGCTCTTACCTCACAATTACAAATTCAGTTCTACGGTTTACTTGATGTTCGCCTTCGGAACATTTTACACCATTTGAACAGCGGTTGACCAATTGGGTTTCACCAAATCCTTTGGCCGTTAGTCTATCGGCTAGTATGCCTCTAGATACAATGTAATCTACCGTACTTTGTGCTCTGTTTTGTGACAAAGTTACATTATACGCATCAGATGCCCGACTATCGGTATGGGAACGGGCCTCTATCTTAATATCCTTACAGCGATTCATTACCTTAACAATCTTTTCTAGCTCTATCGCCGCATCCGGTCGGATGTAGTACTTGTCTAAATCAAAGTAAATGGTATTGATATTATCCAAGGCATATTGACAACGATCCAGACCTTCAGCTGCGGCAATAGCCGCCTTATCCGGATTTAAATTTAAATCCAAGCCCAACTCTAAGTCTGCCTCATCGGTGGTCGTAACAGTCTCCTCTGCGCCCTGGTAGTATTCCTTATCGCCTGTAACTCTATAGCTCGTAGCACAATCCATCTTAGGAAAACTAAATCGAGCATCAGCGCCTACAATAATACTCTCTATCTTTTCTGAGCCTTTATACAAAGTGACCATAGCACCCGGTAATAAAGCACCATTGCTCTTATCGCGTACCGTTCCCGCTATAACTTGACTACAAGCCATTTCCGGAGCTTTTAGCTCATCAAAATAATAGATGTCATCATCGCCCTTTCCGCCCGTTCTATTCGATGAAAAATAGCCGTTCTTCTTCTCATTATTTATGATAAAAGCAAAATCATCTTGAGACGAGTTAATCGGTGATCCTAAATTTACAGGAGCGATACTCTTATTGTTTAAAGGCACTACATAAACATCTAATCCGCCTTGTCCACCTCGGCTATCACTGGAAAAATATAAATTACCTTTCTGGCTCACATAAGGAAACATTTCCTTGCCATAGGTGTTAACCTGGCTCCCTAAATTCATAGGTGCTCCATAGGACCCATCGGCATTGATCGCCGCACTAAAGATATCGGTCTGACCCATACTGCCCGGCATATCACTAATGAAATACAAGGTGTGCTCATCCGGACTCAAAGCAGGATGTCCTACCGAATAGTTGTCATCATTAAAGGGCATAGGCGTAATATTAACCCAATCGCCCTGGTCTCCAACATCAGCTCGGAACATCTTTAAATTATTCCATCCCAAGGTGTCTTTCCTATAGTCGCCATCAAAATAATTGTTCCTCGTAAAATAAACCGTCTTTAAATCTTTTGTAAACACCGCATTACTCTCGTGATACTTCGTGTCTATCTGATCCGAAAAAGATTCGCTATCTATAATCTCTCCTGTACCGTCTATCAGACCTCGATATAAATCTAAATAGGGCTGACCATTGGTCCAGTTCTTGCGACTCTTATTATCCTGTGGTTTAGATGAAGCGTAAATCGCATCACTTCCATAATACGATACCCCAAAATCCGAGTATTTCGTATTGACTTCTAAATTCTTTATCTGGTAGTTATCCTGTCCGTAAACATAACCTACACTTAAAAAAACTAGCGCTAGTATTATTTTTTTCATGGTTCTCTGTTTTTGTTAATTTTGGTTAGTTCCTTTCCTAAAAGAAGCGTGGACTCTTTATATGTTTCTTCGCAAAATCCAAGTCAAATAACAACATCAACTCGTGGGAGCCGGAATTGTAATTGCCCAAATTCGTTAACGTATAATCATACGCATAGCCGATACGGATATTCGGCGAGGCTTGGACCCCTAATAAAGCATCTAGAGAATCGCCATCTCTATACGACAAACCTAACTCAAAGAAATCATTGATAAATAAACTCGCGTTTAAATCTATTGATATCGGTGCGCCTTTTACCATCTTGATCATCGTTGAGGGTTTTAACTTTAAGTTATCACTCAAATCAAAAACATAGCCCATTGTACCAAACCAGTGCATACTGTCCGATACATCTTCAAAGAGATGGCCGTTTAACGTATAACTGTAGTTCTCTAAAATATTGGGTACAGAAACTCCTGCATAGAACTTATCGGTATAATAATACAAACCTGCTCCTACATTGGGATAGTTATCCTTATAATCTTCTCTAAATACCACATCCGTCTCATCAATGATATCGGTCTGGGAAAATAAACCTACATTCATAAAGGAAAAGCTTCCCTTTACCCCAAAGGCTAAGTTACCCGAGTCACTAACCGGTAAAGTATACGAAACATCTAAAGCTAAGTTACTCTCCTCTACTGGACCTATCTGATCGTGTATTACCGACAAACCTAAACCTACTCCACTGCCTATAGCACTATGGATGTTTAAAGTCTGTGTGTCCGG
>JANTFW010000111.1 GCA_024763245.1 Flavobacteriaceae bacterium
TGAAAAGATGCTGTATTATTGGCTTTTCTTAATAGTAGATTTCGATAATTAGCCCATATACTGCCCCAAATTCACTCAAATTATCCAGATAGTTCTCCTAAATTTGGATTGCCTATGAGCTAATTATCTGAAACTGTAAGCAAAGCTTAGGTCGAACTCAGGTTATAAATAAAAAAGGGTGACTTTTCAGCCACCCTTAGATAGAAATAATTTATAAAAACTTATTTTTTCTTTTTGGACTTCTCCTTGGGTAAGCCTTCTTCTGTTTTATCTTGCGATTGATTCATAAACATATCCATTACTTCGGTACTAATTCCCATATTAGAGAATCCTCCATCGTGAAAAAGATTTTGAAGAGTTACCTTTTTCGTCAAATCAGAGAACATCGAAATCGTATAATCAGCACACTCTAAAGCGGTAGCATTCCCAAGGGGCGACATCTTTTCGGCATAATTCATAAAACCGTCAAAACCTTTTACACCACTTCCTGCAGTGGTAGGTGTAGGAGATTGTGAGATGGTATTTACCCTAACTTTTTTATCACGGCCAAAGAAATAGCCAAAACTACGGGCTACCGACTCTAAATAGGCTTTATTATCGGCCATATCATTATAATCCGGAAATACCCGTTGAGCAGCCATATAAGTTAGCGCAACAATACTTCCCCATTCATTCATCGCATCTCTCTGATACAAAACACTCATCAAACGATGAAAAGACAGGGCTGAAACATCCCAACCTTTTTTAGTAAAATTATAATCTTGATGCGTATAATGATTACCACGTCTTACATTAATTGACATCCCAATTGAATGCAATACGAAATCAATTTTTCCGCCTAAAATTTTCATCGATTCATCAACAAGATGTTCCAAATCCATTATAGAAGTTGCATCTGCCGGAATTACTTGAGATCCTGTCTTTTCTGCCAATTCATTTATAGTCCCCAATCTCAGCGCCACCGGTGCATTGGTCAAGACAAATTTAGCACCTTCTTCATGAGCACGCTCTGCTGTTTTCCATGCAATAGATTTGTCATCTAAAGCGCCAAAAATAATTCCTTTTTTACCTTTTAATAAGTTATACATAGTATTGAGTTAGATTATTTTAAAATTTTGCTAATTAACGTATTAGCGTGGGCAAAAATAGACTATTTTTTTTATTGTAAAAGTTGAAGTGCATGTTTTTGCGCTGTATCTGTAATATTTTTGCCTCCGAGCATCTCTGCAATTTCTTGAATTCGTTCTTCTATATTGAGACGTTTTATACCGGTATGGGTCTGCTGTTCTTGGCTGTATTTATAAACCTTCATCTGTTCGATTCCTTTGGCAGCTATCTGAGGTAGATGCGTAATACTTATCACCTGCATTTTTTTGGACATACGTTTCATTATCGCACCCATTTTTAGTGCTATTTCGCCGGAAACTCCCGTATCTATTTCATCAAAAAGAATAGTTGGCAACTTAGAGTGCAAGGCTAAAATAGATTTGACTGCAAGCATAATCCGTGAAAGTTCTCCTCCAGAAGCTACCTGCTTTAAACTACCTAACCTACTGCCTTTATTTGCACTAAAAAGCCAAGCTATCTGATCTGTCCCGTTATCAAAAAATTGATTGGTACTATCTAATTTTATCTCGAATCTTGCTTCAGGTATTCCCAATTCATTTAAAACATATACCAAATCCTTTTCCAATTCCGGAATCGTTTTCTTTCTTTGATTACTAATCTTTTTTCCTAAAGCAATCAGCGTCTTTCTTTCTTTTTCAATCTCTTGTTTTTTTAGTGATAAATGTTCTTCTGCATTTGATGTATTTTCTACTTTTTCTGCTAACTCATCTTTTACCTTTAGCAGCTCATCCATTGAAACTACTTTATGTTTTTTATACAAATCATAAAGTAATTGAAGTCTATTATTAATTCGATCTAAATCACTCGGATCGAACAATATGGATTCCAGTATATTTTCTAATTCACTTTCAATATCTTTTAAGTCAATATACGAACTTTCGAGTCTCCTGTATAATTCATCATATTGTTTGGAAAAGGATTTAATTTTATCAAGATTAAATATAATCTTGTGCATCTGATTAACAACTCCAAGTTCATCGTTTGAAACGATTTGGAAGGCCTCATTCAAATTTTGTTGAATTAATTCGCCATTACTGTACTGTTTTTGTTTTTCCTCCAGTTCTTCTTGTTCTGCTAATTGAAAATTAGCCTCTTCCAGTTCCCGTAACAAAAACAAATTATAATCTTCTTGATTTTTGTCTTGTTGCGATTGAATACTTAGTTGTTCCAATTCCGCCTGTAAGCGGTTAAACTTTTTTCTTTTATCTAAAAATTGTTTGGTTAAGGCTGTTGTTCCGGCTAAAGCATCAATAAGGGCAAACTGAAAATTTTGATCGTTTAGCTGAAGGGTTTGATGTTGTGAATGAATATCTATCAGACTATTTTGCAAGTTATTTAAAAGGCTTAATCTAACGGGTGTATCATTAATAAAGGCTCTGGATTTTCCTGAAGAGAGCAATTCTCTTCTTATAATAGTATGTGCTTCATAATCTAGATCGTTCTCCTTAAAAAAAGATTCCAGTTGATAATCTTGAATATGAAATTCGGCCTCTATAACACACTTTTTATCCTGATTCATCAACACACTACTATCAGCACGTTTACCCAACACTAGCCCAAGCGCCCCTAACATAATTGATTTTCCTGCACCTGTTTCTCCCGTAATGGTTGTAAAACCTTTTGAGAAACTAATACTCATATCATTAATTAGAGCGTAATTATATATACTTAATTTGGTCAGCAATGAAAAAACAGATTATTAGATGCTATATTGCATAAAGCACAAAAATACAAGACTTTATTGATATCAAAAAATACTACTTAATTTTTGCCCATTTCCCGGCATTGGTAGGCGAAATTTTATTTAGGATTTCAACCAAACCTCTAGTATCGGTTTGCGGTCCGTCTGAAAAAATTTGTACTATTTCATCAGATTTAGCATCCATAAACACTCTAAAAATATAGGTGCTCATACTATTGTTATAAATGTTTTTTAGGGCAATAATAGCTTTTGATATTTGCTCTTTAGCCGTTTTTTTATCCGAAGCCATTCTATCAAGCCCATTTATATGATAGTTATATAGAGTCCTTCGGTATTGCTTATTTGCCGGAGCCATCAATTTAGTTATCAATAAATACCTATTAATTTTACTTGTATTAGATTGCCATCCTTTTTTGGCATTAGGATTTTCGACTTGGTCGGTAATTTTTCTACAAATTTTATAATAGGGATCTCCTCCATATTCAGCAAAAGAGTCAGCATCTATCGCTAAAATTAAATACACATAATAGGACAAGGTAGAAATCAAATCCGATTGAAAGGTGTTTACATCGAAACGTAAGGGTTCAAACTCGGTATACGTAATATTGAGATTATCATCCTTGTAATTAAAAAGTGGTGTTGTATAAACGGCATCAAAAACCGGTCGGGAAGATTGAATTTGAATATTACCGGTATAGGTATTATTTCCCGTTTGTTGAATGAGTGTCAAAACCATAGAACAATCAATACGTTCTTGTGGTTTTACTTCATTATCCGTCCAATGTCTTTGGTTAATAAATTCACTTATGGAACTCTCTAAAGTTTTAAAAATTTGTGGATTTGCACCAACTAATTTATCCGCATTAACAATAACTTTACATTTAAGCTCTTGTCCAAAAGAGGTTAGACTCAAAAACAAAACACTAAAAAACAATAACTTACGCATCTATATTAGGTATTATTAAGTTAAAAATATCCACGGCAACCGCTGCTTTGGATTTGAGAGCAAATTCGTGATTTTTTTTGGATTTATCAATAAGGGTTATTTTATTGGTATCTTTTTTAAATCCGGCTCCTTTATCTTGTAATGAATTTAGAACGATACAATCCAAATTTTTACGTTCTAATTTTCCCAAAGCATTGACTAACTCATTCTCTGTTTCTAACGCAAAACCCACCAAATATTGTTTTCCTTTTGCATTTCCCATAGCAGCTAGGATATCTTGAGTAGGGCTCAATTCAATCAATAAAGAAGTTTCTGATTTCTTTATTTTTTGTAAAGCTACATTTTTAGGTTTATAATCGGCAACAGCTGCTGCTGCAATGGCTATACTAACCGTATCGAAGTGTTCAAAAACAGCATCATACATTTGTCGGGCGCTTACCACATCTATTCTTTGTATGGGCAATCCTTCACAAGATTGAGATGTAGGTCCTGTAATTAAGACTACTTCTGCACCGAGATTTGCTGCTCGTTTAGCCAATTCAAATCCCATTTTTCCAGAAGAATGATTTCCTATAAAACGTATCGGATCAATGGCTTCGTAGGTAGGACCGGCCGTAATCAATACCTTTTTACCAAATAGTGGCAAAGAGGCCATAATGTGTTTTTCTATAAAAGAGACGATGGTCTCGGGTTCTGCCATACGTCCGGCTCCAAAGAGACCGCTAGCTAACTCACCGCTTTCTGCCGGTATTACGGTATTTCCAAAAGAGGAAAGTTTTGCTAAACTATCTTTGGTTGTGGGATGTTTATACATATCCAGATCCATTGCCGGAGCCACGTAAACAGGACATTTAGCAGAAAGATAGGTGGCTATCAATAAGTTATCGGCTGTTCCTTTAGCCATTTTAGATAAGGTATTGGCCGTAGCCGGAGCAATCAACATATAATCGGCCCATAAGCCTAAATCTACGTGACTGTTCCATAGCTCGTTTTCTTGGTCTTTAGTAACAAATTCGCTAAGAACCGGATTTTTTGATAAGGTTGAAAGTGTTAAAGGCGTTACAAACTCCTTAGCTTTAGGAGTCATAACCACCTTAACTTGAGCGCCCGCTTTAATAAGCAGGCGTGTTAAGTGTGCCGTTTTATAGGCAGCTATACCTGCGGTTATCCCCAACAGGATATTTTTACCGCTTAGGACAGACATTATTCTTCTTTTTTGGTATGGTCGGGGTTGCGATAATAAATACGCTCATTGAGCCATTCTTCGACAGCCAATGCTGTTTTTTTAGGTAACCTTTCATAAAATTTTGAAATTTCGATTTGCTCTTTGTTTTCAAAAATCTCTTCTAGACCTTCATTGTGCGTTTCAAATTCTTTCAATTTGGCCGTTAATTCTTCTTTTAACTGGGAACCAATTTGTTCAGAACGTTTTGCAATAATTGTAATTGCTTCGTAGATATTACTCGTTTGCTTTGCAATAGCATCTCTATTGTAAGTAATGGTTGTTTTTGGGGCTTTTGATTCTTTATAATCCATAGTTTATTCGCTTTTAGTACTTGCCATTAAATGTAATTCATTATCTAAATCTTTACGTAGTTTTTCAGCTTCTTTTGTAAATTTAGATTCTTTAAAATTTCTTTCAAACCTATCAATTGCTCGAAGGGCTGTTTGTATTCTTTCTTCTTTTTTACTCAGTACACTATTAATTGCCAAATCATGGGCTGCTTTTGATTTATAGAAAAGAGCATCTTCTTTAAAAGATGTCCCTAAATTATCGGATAAAAAATTATCAAAGGCAACAATTGCGGCTTTATAATTCTCTGTGTGATAATACTGATAGGCAATATCATAGGCTTTTTTCTCTAA
>JANTFW010000112.1 GCA_024763245.1 Flavobacteriaceae bacterium
TTACTTGTCTTGTAAGAGGTCAGCCTTTCAAATAACAAAACCCTTACAATCAATAGATTACAAGGGTTTTTGCGGAGAAAGAGGGATTCGAACCCCCGGAGGTGTGACCCTCGCCGGTTTTCAAGACCGGTGCATTCGACCACTCTGCCATTTCTCCAGTGTTGGTCTTCTGTTTTTTCGGACTGCAAATATACAATCAATATTTAAAATACCGAATCTTTTTAATTTTTTTTACTCCACTTCTTCAAAATCTATATATTCCCCAGTTTCTTTGGAGCTTGTCCTAGGGGTTTGTGGTTTTTTGTCGATACTTATTTCGCCTACTTTTTGAGGAGGCTCTTGTTGCTGTTGCTGATTTCTTATCCGTTCTTCCATTTTACTCACAGTCCGTTTGATAAACAGAGGAAAAACATACCTTGCTATAATTTTTATGCCGTAATAGATCATAAAAAAAATAGCGAGTGTGCGAATTAAGTTTGTAAATCCTGCTTCTTGCATAATTATTAAATAAAATACAAAGTTACTAAATGCTAGCTATATGTCGACATTTTGTGTAAAATGTAACAAATCGTAACCGGTATTTTTTTATTAAGCACATTGCAACATTTATCACACTTATTTAGAATAATTCTAAATAATTTTGTACTTTCAAAACACGATACCTATGCGTATTAAGAATATTTTCAATTTTTACTGGGATGGTTTTAGTACTATGACAAAAACGAGTAAAAAACTTTGGCTTATTATTCTAATCAAACTTTTTATCATGTTTGCCGTACTCAAAGTCTTTTTCTTTAAAAAACATTTAAATCAATTCCCTACGGAAGAAGCTAAAATAGAACACATTTCAAATGAACTAACTACGATAAAATAAATGAAAATACTAATACTTGGAGGTGGCTTTGCAGGAGTTGAGGCGGCCATAAAATTACGCAAATACGGATATGAGGTTAGCTTAATATCAGAAAGAGATTATATGTTTATTTATCCCGTTTCGATATGGATACCTGTAGGTAAACGAAATTTTGAAGATACAAAACTTAACCTTTTTGACTTAGGGAAAAAACACGGTTTTAATGTTATTATTGAAAAAATTACGCGTATTGATGTAACAAAACAGGAAATTCATACCGACAAAAATGTTCATGCTTTCGACTATTTGTTCGTCGCTTTGGGAATGGGTAAAGTGCATAGTAAAGGACTAGAAAATACGCATTCTATCTGTGGAAAACCTAATGAATCGGTTATCATTAAAGAGCAGCTGGAAAACCTTGTGACAAAAGGAAAAGGCCATATTAATGTGGGTTTTGGTGGTAATCCTAAAGACCCGACAGCTACTTCTGTAAGAGGAGGACCTGCTTTTGAATTGGTATTCAATATCAGTCTGTTTTTAAAAGAAAAGGGACTTAGAGATAAAGTGCGTTTGACCTTTTTTGCTCCAATGGAAGAACCCGGTAAGCGTATGGGGCAGCGTGCCTATGCTAAAATGGATGGTATGTTTGCACACTATCACGTACAAACCCATTTTGGTAAAAAGATAAAAGAATTTACACATAATGCTGTTGTTTTTAAAGATGGTACGGAATTAGCATCCGATCTAACGCTTTATATTTCAGGCGGAGAAGGTTTGGATGTAATTAAAGAATCGGGTTTACCTTTAAATGAAGCCGGTTTTATTGAAATTAATGAGTTATGCCGAGTTGAAGGGTATAGAAATATCTATGCAATAGGAGATGGGGCTGCCATAATCGATCATCCTTGGGCGGCAAAACAAGGCCATGTTGCGGAAGTAATGGCAGATGTGAGTACCTATAATTTTCATCATAAAATAACACACCAAGGGAAACGAAAAAGCTATTGGGAAAAATTGCATATTATTTGTGTAATGGATACGGGTGATGGGGCTGCCTTTGTGATAAGAACACGTAAAAAAGAAATTATCATTCCGTTGCCTATTGTAGGACATTGGCTAAAAAAAGGATGGGGATGGTATTATAAACAAAGCAAAATGAAACGTATGTTCCGGATTCCCGGAATGTAATACTATAATAATAATAATTAACAATAAAAAATTATGGAACATATTGATTGGAGTTTAGTTAACTGGTCTCGGGCTCAATTTGCACTTACCGCTATGTATCACTGGCTTTTTGTACCCATCACACTAGGAATTACATTTATTATTGCAATCATGGAGACCATCTATGTCAAAACAAATAATCCGAAATGGAAAGAAATCACCCAATTTTGGATGGGTGTTTTTGCAATAAATTTTGCCATTGGTGTAGCGACGGGTATTATTTTAGAATTTGAATTTGGGACCAACTGGTCAAATTATTCTTGGTTTGTGGGTGATATTTTTGGTGCCCCATTAGCTATAGAGGGTATTATGGCCTTTTTTATGGAATCAACCTTTATTGCTATTATGTTTTTTGGGTGGAATAAAGTAAGCAAAAAGACACACCTGATTTCGTCTTGGCTTGTGGCGGTAGGATCTAATTTATCAGCTCTTTGGATTTTAGTGGCTAATGGATGGATGCAAAATCCTGTAGGGATGACTTTTAATCCAGACACGATGCGAAATGAAATGACCAACTTTTGGGAAGTATTATTTAACCCATTTGCCATCAATAAATTTTTACATACAATTATGTCATCTTATATTGTTGCAGCGGTTTTTGTTGTCGGAATTAGTGCTTGGTTTTTACTTAAAAAAAGAGAACAATATTTAGCAAAACGCAGTATAATAGTAGCGTCTATTTTTGGAATTTTTGCTAGTATTGTTACTATAGCCTCCGGTGATGAATCTGCTCGTGCAGTTGCTAAACACCAACCCATGAAATTTGCTGCAATGGAAGGCTTATATGATGGACAACAAAATGCCCCTTTAGTTGCCCTTGGGTTTTTCGGCACCAAAGACCCTAAAATGCCCAATCGAGAAGAGTTTGCTTTTGAATTAAGAATTCCTAATGTGCTTTCGTATCTCGCTTTTATGGATGCAGATGCCTTTGTACCCGGTATAAGAGATTTAGTGCATGGAAACGAGGAGCATCAAATAATGCCATACAAGGATCGTATAGCAAAAGGAAAAATAGCTATAGATGCTCTGGCAGCTTATAAACAGGCTAAAAAAAATGGAGATGAGGAAGCAGCAAGCTCACAGTTACAAATTTTTAAAGCGAATTTTAAACATTTTGGGTATGGTTATTATTTTGGTAAAGATCCACACTTATTGATTCCTAATGTAAAATTGAGCTTCTATTCCTTCCATATTATGGTTGTATTAGGAGTACATTTCTTAGTATTATTTACCTTACTACTTTATTTTATATTTAAAAAGAAACTACCTAATATGCGTTGGTTACTTTGGGTAACATTATGGACAATTCCGCTAGCATTTGTTGCAACAGAAACGGGTTGGGTAGTAGCAGAAGTTGGTAGACAACCTTGGGTAATACAAGACTTAATGCCAAATATTGCGGCTGTTTCTCAAATAGATACCTACAACGTTCAGATCACTTTTTTCTTATTTTTTGCAGTATTTACCGCTTTATTGATTGCTGAGATTAAAATAATGCTCACTCAAATTAAAAAAGGAACACAACATTAAATCAATTTATTATGTTTGAAAAATTAAATTATATAGCATTACAACACTATTGGTGGGCCATTATTGCTCTACTAGGTGCCTTATTAGTATTTTTATTGTTTGTGCAAGGAGGTCAAACACTATTATATACCCTAGGGAAAAATGACAAAGAACGCAGTCTCTTAGTTAATGCTTTAGGTAGAAAGTGGGAATTTACATTTACCACATTGGTAACTTTTGGCGGTGCATTTTTTGCTGCATTTCCCTTATTTTATTCAACGAGTTTTGGAGGGGCCTATTGGGTATGGATGCTGATTCTTTTTGCCTTTATTATCCAAGCAGTTTCTTATGAATTTAGAACCAAAGCAAACAATTTCTTAGGCAAGCGCACCTATGAAGTTTTCTTATATATAAATGGTATTCTAGCCACTGTTTTATTAGGAGCAGCAGTTTCTACTTTTTTTACGGGTTCCCAATTTTCAGTAGATAAAATAAATCTCGTACGATTATCGGGTGACAAAATGCCAATTATCTCAGCTTGGGAAACGCCTTTTCATGGTTTAGAAGCTGTTTGGACTCTAGAAAACTTAGCTTTTCTTCAAAACATAGCATTGGGATTAGCGATATTCTTTTTAGCAAGAACACTTGCTATACTGTATTTCCAAAAGAGTATTGATCACTCAGAAATAATAAAGCGTTCCAAAAGACAACTAAAGATTGATTCAAGTTTATTTTTACTGTTCTTTCTATTTTGGATGATACGACTCCTCTTTTTAAAAGGATTTGCTGTTAACCCGAACACACAAGAGATATTTTTGCAGTCCAATAAATACGCCATTAACTTGATAGAGCTGCCGGTTGTATTTGTTTTATTTTTAGTTGGAGTCGTTATGGTTTTATGGGGTTTGTTTATCTCAATATTTAAAAATTCGGATAATGGAATTTGGTACTCAGGTATTGGAACGGTCATGACCGTTTTTAGTTTATTTTTAATTGCCGGATATAACAACACGGCTTATTATCCATCAACATTTGATCTACAAAGTTCACTCACTATTGGAAATAGTTCATCCAGTAAATTTACATTAATGGTTATGGGATATGTATCCTTATTGGTTCCTATAGTATTGAGCTACATTATATTTGCTTGGCGAAAAATGGACGCTTCAAAAATAACTTCGAAAGAAATAGAATCTGATCATCACGCTTACTAAAACTTTTATCTTATGTACTGGAAAGAAATCATACAACTTATTTCATGGCCAATAGCTATTTATATTGTTTACAAAATTACATTTTGGGCTATCAAAAAATTTGACGAAAAAGACGATTTAACTAATTAGATTAACGTATTCTAAATATAAATTTAATGAAAATAGCCATCGCAACAAATGATAGAAAAACGATTGCCAAACGTACTGGGCGTGCGAAAGAATTCGCCTTTTATTCGATTGAGGAAGGTAAAATTGTAGGGATTACCTATAAAAAAAACACCCACGAACATCATGACCACGATCGTAGAGAAGGAAACCACCGTCAAGGAAATGGGAGTGGTAGAGGACTTGGACATGGCAAAGGTCACGGTAACGGACAAGGCCATCATCATCACGATACGCACTCGCATGATGAGGTGGTACAACAACTCAAAGGTGTATCTGTTTTTTTAGTTCGGGCAGTAGGTAAGCATATGAAAAGAGACCTGGAACAAGGGAATATTAACTATATCCTCGTTAAGGGCGAAGATATAAACCATATTATAGCGGATTATTTAGCCAATAACCAATTGAGCGAAGTCAAAAGTAGTAACAACTAATATTTTATGAGCTGTGCGAATGTCTCCTGACTTTGCACAATTATCAACAAAAGAACCAAAACCACTTTCTTAAGAGAGAGGTTTTATTATATGTCATAAATCCGTATATTTACCCAATAAACGTTCTTTAAAAAAGGTGTAAAAACA
>JANTFW010000113.1 GCA_024763245.1 Flavobacteriaceae bacterium
TTATACCCTCATTTCCTTTTGAAACAGAATCTGCCGAAGCGGTTTTTGCAAGTAATTTTGTAAACCCTCATTCAGATTTAAAAAGTGAAGATGGTACATATTATGATCCAAATCCTACTAAAACTGATTTTCCGCCTTACGATGAAACGGTTTTTTATTATACTTATGATAATGTGGCAGTTATTGTATTAAACTCTAATTATCTTTATACTCCTGCTTTAAAATACAATCCTTCAACTAGTGGTAATCTCCATGGGTATTTGATGGATAATCAATTAAAATGGCTAGAGAAAACACTTGACAATTTAGAGGATGACCCCACAATAGACCATATATTTGTTACCCAACATACTCCGGCATTTCCTGATGGAGGTCACGTAAAAGATGATATGTGGTATAATGGTGATAATAGCAAAAGGGCCGTTATTGCCGGTAAACCGTTAAAAAAAGGAATTATTGAACGTCGTGATGAATATTTGAATCTTTTAATCAATAAAAGTACTAAAGTTGTGGCGATGATGACTGGTGATGAACATAATTATAATAAGGTAAAAATTACACCGGAAACAAATATTTACCCGGAACATTATGATTTGCCTAAATTAAAACGTTCAAGAACAATATGGCAAATAAACGATGGAGCAGCTGGGGCACCGTATTATGCCCAAGATACGTCTACGCCTTGGACGCAGTCAGTTAGTGGTTTTTCTACCCAATTAGCCTTAGTGTTGATTTATGTAGATGGTCCAAAAGTCAGAGTAAAAGTGCTGAATCCGGACACTTTGGATACAGTTGATGAATTTATTTTAAGAGAATAGGCTTAGTTACTTACAGTTAAATCAATACCTAAAGACTTTATTTTATGTATAAGGTCTTTAGAAATATTGTTATCGGTAATAATGTGATCTACTTGGTCGATTGTGCAGATTTTGCCAAAACTTTTTTTTCCAAATTTTGTGGAATCAACCAAGACAATTACTTCTTTGGCAGAGGCTATCATTTGTTGATTTAGATGCGCTTCTAATGCATTGGTTGTTGATAAGCCGTTTTCAAGGTCAAGTCCGTCAACACTTAAAAATAGTTTAGGGCATGCAATTTTATTGAGTTTTCGTTACTTTCACTATTATTTTCTATTAGTTAATAAATATAATTTACTTTTGTGTTCTCTCACACAAAATAAAACGCTCATTTGAAAAGAGAACAAATACTCAGTCATATCCAATCTGATTCTATTTGGGATATTGTAATTATTGGAGGAGGTGCTACAGGACTTGGTGCTGCTGTAGAAGCAGTAACAAGAGGGTATAAAACCCTATTGCTTGAGCAGTACGATTTTACGATTGGTACATCAAGTAGAAGTACCAAATTAGTGCACGGCGGGGTACGATATTTAGCTCAAGGAGATATTGCCCTAGTATTAGAAGCCTTAAAAGAAAGAGGATTGTTGTTGCAAAATGCACCACACCTTGTCAGTAATCAATCCTTTTTAATACCTTCTTATACGTGGTGGTATAAGCCTTTTTATACTATTGGACTTACGTTTTATGATTGGTTATCAGGTCGCTTACGTTTTGGAAAATCCGTACCCTATTCTAGACAAAATACCTTAGCTAAAATGCCTTCACTTCGCAGGAAAAATTTAAGAGGTAGTGTATTGTACCATGATGGTCAATTTGATGATTCCAGATTAGGGATTAATTTGGTTCAAACTATTATTGATAAAGGTGGAACGGCATTAAATTATATGAAAGTAACCGATTTTATCAAAAATAATGGAAAAATTAAGGGGGTAGTGGCTGAGAATTTAGAAACAGGGGATTCTTTCTCAATCAAGGCAAAAGTTGTATTAAATGCCACCGGGGTTTTTGTAGACAAAATTATCCAAAAAGACAATCCCAATGCAACCCATATCGTTAAACCCAGCCAGGGTGTTCATATTGTGATTGATAAAAAATTCTTACAATCCGAATATGCCTTAATGATTCCAAAAACCAAAGATGGAAGGGTTTTGTTTGCTGTACCTTGGCACAATAGAGTACTTGTGGGTACAACAGATGTTCCAAAAGAGAAACCCTTAATAGAACCTCATGCTACAGATGCCGAAATTGACTTTATTCTAGAAACGGTCGGTAGATATCTAGAAAAACAACCAACCAGAGCCGATGTGAAAAGTGTTTTTGCAGGCTTAAGACCTTTGGCTGCACCAAAAAAAGGGGCTAATGGTAAAACGAAAGAAATTTCTAGAAAACATAAAATTATTACCTCAGAATCGGGTTTAGTTTCTATTATCGGAGGCAAATGGACTACATATAGAGAAATGGGTGAAGATGCTGTTGATAAACTGGCGAGCTTAGCAAAACTACCTCCTAGAGAGTCTGTCACAGAAAATTTACAAATTCATGGGTATAAAAAAGAGATTAATCACGAAAATCCTTTGTATTTTTATGGCGCTGATCAAGATGAAATAAACAAACTCATTGAGTTAGAGCCGGACTTACAAACCTATATTAGTGAAGCACTTCAAATAAATAAGGCGCAGGTGGTTTGGGCGGTAAGAGCTGAGTTTGCTAGAAAAGTAGAAGACGTGTTGTCCCGTAGAACCAGAGCCTTGCTTTTGGATGCCAAAGAAAGTCGAAGAATGGCAACTGAAGTAGCCAAGATTATGGCAAAAGAGTTAGGTTATGATCAAAAATGGATTGAAAAAGAAATAAAAGAATATAACGAATTGACAAAAGGATATTTATTAAATCAAGAATGATGTTTACATTTTTAAAAGTACCATCGGATAAGCCCAGAATACCCAAACAAGAAGTTGACGCCACCTATAAAAAAATGCGTTGGCAGGTTTTTATAGGGATATTTGTGGGGTATGCCGGTTATTATTTGATTCGTAAAAACTTTACTTTAGTAATCCCTAATTTATTAGAAGAAGGTTTTACAAAAACGGAATTAGGTTTTGCCTTGTCTTTTCTATCAATTGCCTACGGCGTTAGTAAATTTGTTATGGGGAATGTATCCGATAGAAGTAACGTTCGGTACTTTATGCCTCTTGGCTTATTGCTTTCTGCTTTGGTTATGATTGTTATGGGGGTTGTACCGGCAGCCACCAGTTCGGTAATGATTATGGCGGTTTTACTTTTTTTAAACGGTTGGTTCCAAGGGATGGGATGGCCGCCTAGCGGCAGAACTATGGTACACTGGTTTTCATTAACAGAAAGAGGAACCAAGATGTCTATTTGGAATGTGGCCCACAATGTAGGAGCTTCTATTATGCCCATCTTGGCTATTTTAGGAGTAGAATTGTTTGCTGATTGGCATGCTCGTTTTTATTTTCCTGGTTTTGTAGCTATTATTGTAGCTATTATTGTTTTCATTTTGTTGAGAGACAGACCGCAGTCGATTGGATTACCACCCATTGAAGAGTGGAAAAATGATTATCCCAAAAACCAGAATAAGGATAATTTAGAAAAAGAAGAAATACGAATTTCAGGATTAGATATCATTAAAAAGCATATTTTACCAAATAAATTGTTATGGTCTATTGCTTTTGCAAATGCATTTGTTTATTTAGTGCGTTACGGCATACAAGATTGGGCACCAACTTATTTAACTGAAGTTAAGGGCTTTACAGAAGATGCGAGTAGTTGGGCTTATTCATGGTATGAAATAGCTGCCATACCGGGAACCATATTAAGTGGTTGGCTTAGTGATAAAGTATTTAATGGAAGACGGGCACCGGTCAGTATAATCTATATGGTACTTATCATTATTGCGGTTTTTGTGTATTGGAAAAATCCGGTTGGGCATCCTTTTGTTGATTATGCTTGTTTAATTAGTATTGGCTTTTTGATTTACGGACCGGTCATGTTAATTGGAGTCCATGCCTTAGATTTGGTTAAAAAAGAAGCGGCCGGAACAGCTGCAGGTTTAACCGGTTTGTTTGGATATTTTATTGGAACTTCCATTCTGGCCAATCAGGTGGGTGGTTATATTATCGAGAATTACCAATGGAAAGGATATTTTATAATGATGTTATTGGCAAGTATTATAGCCATTGGTTTAATAGCTTTGACCATTCGTAAGGAACTTAAAAAATAAATAATTATGTACAGAAAGACAGTATTTTTCTTTTTCTTACTACTAGTATTAAAGGGATGCAAACCTCATAAAGACACTTCAAAAACAAAAGAAATAACCATGGACACTGTTGTAGTTAAAAAATTGAATTCAGAGGCGCAATCCATCGCAAAGTATGTAACAAAAAACTGTGTTATTGCACATAGAGGAAGTACGTATTTTACTCCTGAAGAGTCAGAGCCGGCTTTTAGGTGGGCTAGAAATATTGGTGCTGATTATCTTGAGTTTGATGTGCAAATGACTAAAGATAGTGCACTTGTGGCTTTTCATGATACAGATTTGAATAGAACGACTAATGTTGCCCAAGTTTTTCCAGATAGAGCAAAATCAAGCATCGATGCTTTTACTCTTGCTGAACTACGAAGTTTAGATGTAGGTTCTCCTTTTAATAAAAAACATCCCAAACAAGCAAGGTCTAGCTTTAAAGGTTTGAAAATAATGACCTTAAGAGATGTTGTTAAAATTGCCGAAGGGTATAGGATCCAGTATAAGAATGGGCAACCGGTAAAAGATATAAAAAATGGCAAATGGCTCGGGCAATATCGTTATCAAAAAGACGAAGAAGATAATGGTAATAGACCCGGAATTTATGTAGAGACAAAAAGTCCAAAACCTGGCGTTGAACAATTATTAGCTGATGAACTTACTGCATTAGGTTGGAATATTAATGAAAATCCTAAAACCATTACAATTTTTGATAAAAAAGTTACTGTAGCAAATACTAAAGCCCGATTAATTTTACAATCATTTTCTACAATAAGCCTTGTTGAATTAGAAAAATATTTACCTAATGTGCCAAAGTGTTTATTGTTATGGCGTCCGGATATGGGTAAAAACTATAAAGAGGATTTAAAAAAGGCTATTGATTTTTCCGTAGACAATAATATTGAAATTATGGGAACAAGTATTTCCGGAGCTCCTAATAATTATGATGAGTTAACCACCCCTTGGATAACAGATTTAATACATAGTTCCGGAATGTTGATACATCCATATACTTTTGATACGGAGAAACAGTTAAACACGTATAAAAATCGTATTGATGGGATGTTTACCAATAGAGCTGATTTAGTTTTGGAATTATATGGAAGAAAAAACAGACAATCTCCCGATGAAATATTAATTGAATTAGGATATTGATAATGAAATAATATCGAAAGCCAAAAGATTCCTTTACTTTTTTCCATTTTCTAAAACTACTGTAAAATCATTACAAAAACATTATTTGGATTTAATATTTTTTACTTTAGGATGTGAAAATAGTGATGAGTTTCATAATGTCGTGTAACATTTTCTAACCTTACTCGTCATAAGAGCAAATAGAAATATTTTTAGTGCAACGAACCAAATTACAATGAATGAACAGGCATTTTTAGATCGGGTGATGCCCTTTAAAGATAAAGTTTTTCGT
>JANTFW010000114.1 GCA_024763245.1 Flavobacteriaceae bacterium
GGTGTTAGTATTTGGACTAAAATTGCTGTGTTTGGCCCGTGGATTGTATATCCTGCCGTGTGGGGTGCCGTATTATCCTCTGCCTTTGGAAGTATTTTAGGAGGTCCTAGAATACTGCAAGCTTTATCTATGGATGGCTTAGCTCCAAAGTTTTTATCCAAATTATCCAAATCA
This sequence comes from Flavobacteriaceae bacterium, assembly GCA_024763245.1. Taxonomy (GTDB): domain Bacteria; phylum Bacteroidota; class Bacteroidia; order Flavobacteriales; family Flavobacteriaceae; genus DQTL01. Next base: position 175 of record JANTFW010000114.1, read on the forward strand.
GGGCAACCTACTGTAGCCACATGGATTAGTGGAGCTTTAGCCTTGGCTGCTGTATTTTTAGGAAATTTAAACACGATTGCACAATATGTATCTGTATTATTTTTAACCCTTTATGTAGCCATTAATATGAGTGCGGCCATAGAAAAACTTATCAAAGAACCCTCGTACCGACCGCGTATTAATGTGCCTTGGTATGTCTCTGTACTAGGAGCAATTGCCGCTATGGTAGTAATGTGGTTAATAAGTCCGTGGGCATTTGCCTTTGCTTTTGGATTGGAAGCGGTTATAATGGTTTATCTAACTTCCAAAAAAATGGAGCAACAATGGGGCGATGCTGCTGCCGGAATATGGATGCGCATAAGTCGTTTTGCCTTACTAAAACTGAATGCACGTAAAATATTACCCAGAAATTGGCGACCTATTATGATTCTCTTTGTAAGAGATATTAAAAGCCGAATTGATATCGTAAAATTTTCAGCTTTGTTAGGACAGAATAGTGGTGTGTTAACCATATCAAAATTAATTAAGACGGATGATACCCAAAATTTAAAGCGTACCGGTAAAATTGCTTTTGAAATGCAACAAGACTTAAAATCGGAAGGCTTGCAAGCCCTTACCGAGGTAAATGTAGTTTCCGAATATAAAACGGGAATGTATAGTGTTGCTGCGTCGCACGGCATAGCCGGATTAAAAACAAATACAGTGGTGTTCGGTTGGTCGCAAACAGAAAAAGACAAAATAAGAGAGTTACAAATTATCGATGACTTATCGGATTCCGGTAAGAACATCTTATTACTGCATATTAATCATCCTTTTCGTGGTATAAAAGAAAAACGCATAGATATATGGTGGGGTGGCAAAGATACTAATGGTGATTTAATGCTCTTGCTCTCCTATCTCATCCGGTTAAACCGCAAATGGGAAAAAACACAAGTCAATATTTTTTCGGTGGTTAAAAGTAAAGAAGAAAAACAGCGTTTAGAGCAACGTATTAAAGCATCGGTAAAAGAGGCGCGTATTGATGTAAGAGTACGACTCTTTTTACATGAAGATCAGGATTTTATTACAATCTTACACCAAAAGAGCAAACATGCCGATCTCGTATTTTTAGGATTAGCCAAAAAACCTAATGATTTTAACCAAACTGCACAAACTATTGATAAAATGATAAGTGGTTTACAGGCTGTAGCCTTTGTACAAAATAACGGTATGGAACAAGGTATTTCAAAAATATTAAAATAGATAATGCAAAGGTATTGCAAGGTGTATTTGACTTTTAGTTATACAGAGTTCTCTTTGTCTATTTAATTATTTCTTTTGAGCGATTAGCCATGTTATTAAGCTAAGTTTATCCTTTCTAAAAACTCTCTATAATCAATTTTTAGGGATTCAATAATTAGTTATTCATCACCATTTTTTTGCTATACTGCTTATTTATTCTTAAAAAATAAATACCACTTTCAATAGTTGAAATATCTATTATTACTTCTTTTTTATGGCTATAAATAGCTCTTTTTACCACCGAACCAAGAGTGTTGATAAGCCTAATTTCATTTATATTATCAGAATTACTATGGATATGTAAAAAATTATTGGCAGGATTATTACAAGTAAAATTATCTTCAAAAGAAGCATCTCTAACAGACAAATTAGATGCCTTTGTAGCAATTACTGTATAAATTTCATCGGCATCTTGAAAGTGATTGTAATCTGTTTTAAACATAATCTTGTCACCATTTGGATTAGGGCAAGGCATTGGCGATTTTAAATACGAAGAAGAACTGCTAAAATGATGTCCAAAATTTTCTACTAAGCCGGAATCATCTAATTTCATGGCTACCACAACACCTGTATTTTCAGTATCGTCTTGGCTCACATAAGCCCATCCGGGCCTATTTAAATTACGACAAGAAATATGACCTTCACCAGAAAAATCGCTGTTATCCGATAGAACCACACGTTCCATTCTATCTAAATAATACATATTTACGGTACCGGTTTCTCCCCAAAATTGCACAAAAACTTCATCCCCATTTTGGGCATATCCAAAATCTCCGTGATTGCCATAAATAGCGATTCTCCTTTGAAATTGCATCGTAGTTGCACTGTATATTTCCACCCCAAAATGACCGTTAAACGGATTATTTTGTGAAGTTGCATTATGATTCCACATCACACCCACATAATCTCCGGATTGCGATATGGAAACCCAATCAATATATTGAGGTGCACTTGTACCGTTTCCCCAGGCACCGGCAAAAGTCTCGGTATGTATCCGTTGCAAATTCTGTAAATCATAAACAATGACATCCATATCTGTACCGGATTTACCGATAAATGCCACATAGTGATCATTCTTATCAATATTTCCTTCGCCGGGACCTAAAATCACTTTTTCATAGCCTTGTATTTGATCTAGTGCCGTTACCGCATCATTGGCTATAGAATAGGATTTTATTTCGCCACTTTCTTGAAAACCATAAAGTATATCTGCATTGGTATTTGACCAATAAGAGGGGTAGATTTGACCACCGGGTAACTGTCTCATCATTTGATGCGTATTGGCATCATAAATAGCAACCGAATAAAACTTATATAGCGTTTCATCTGCATTCCAAGGCTGAATCTTAGCATATTCATGTGTTGGGTACCAATTCCAATCCGACACAAACTCGGTTATTCTTACCATAGATATAGGGTCAGGAACTGAATTATCTAAATAAGGTACATTTAAATCCGGCATTACAGGTACACTAGCAGATACCGTTTGATAATTTCCGTCGGAAGGAAATTGTGCTTGTAGCGAAAATATATTTACCGTAAAAAGGAGTAGTAATAGGGATGACTTATATTTCATTGGGTAGTTTTTAGTTGTGGATTGTTCTTACTAATTATTCTAATACCTTGTACACAAAACGTAGCGTGTAAAAAAATGTTGCTTTTTAATTAGGTCGTAACCCCAAATTAAAGAAAGGTATTTTTTTCTTTTCTTTTAAATATTTATGAGGAGCCATAAAGCTTTTGTTATCAGCAATTCCAGTTAGGTCAATTTCATATCCGAGAGATTTTAATTTTTTATCGTGCTTGTAAGTAACTCCTGCAATAACTGGTAAAAATTTTTTTTTAAACTTATTGATTTAATTTATTTATTTTTTAATTGTTGCGCTGTTGGGTATTCAAATTTAGCACTTTCTTCAATCAACCGCTCTATTGTTTCGTAGGAGAAGTTGTCTAATTTTATAAAATTGATGCACCCCTTTCTGAATTTCGCATTTTTAATCTCTTTGATAAATTGATTATTCAATTCAGGGTAACAATACATTACCATATTGTGTAATGATAAATGTTTTGGGTGACTGGCAAGTGCATATTTGAATATTCCTTTCTGTTCATAACCAATCATTTTTTTTCCCATTGTTTTTATAATTTTGGGTGTTAGATTAGGTTCATATTTGGCTATGATTTTCATTATTTTTTCAACCACTATTTTATGGTTGGCTTCCATTTCATTAATAAATTCTGGTATTGGCATAAATTCTTCTTTTATGTGATTTCAGGTGACGGTTTGTGTAAGCGTAGTTACGGGTTGAAAATACAATAATTTTTTAGGGTAGCAATTACTTTGTAAATACAAAACCAACTTTGATACACGCAATTTTCCAGCATTAAGTGATTAGTTGCAGCAGCCAAAGCTATTTCTAATTTTGTATTGCCATTGTCATTAGAAATAATAGGAGCAAATATCACATTAGCATTTAGGTTTAAGGTTAGTTGATAATAAATTTTTGGGTATATACCTGGTTTTTAGTTTCAATAGTTAAAAAATAAACTCCTTTTGAGAAGTTTTCTACATTCATTGAGATATCAGATTCATTATATTCATTTTTATAGACTTCTTTACCGAGATTGTCCCTAATTTTTAAATTGAATGTATGAATAGAAACTTTTATATTTAGTTTTTTTGAGGTTGGATTGGGATATATTTTTATGTTATTCAAGTTTATTTCTTCATTTACTCCTAATAATAATCCTGTCGAATTTTTATAAATAGCACCCATCCATCCAACTGTATAACCTGTAGACTCATTAAAAAAATGAATAGATTCCAAAGGAAAATCAATTTCATTTAAAATTATATTTATATCTTGACCTGCCACATCTCCTTTAAGTGCATGGTATGGATGTCCAATAGCTGTATCAATAGGCACTGCCCAAAGAATATTTTCATTAGTTGAATAAACACAAGACATTACAGATGGACTACTATAAAAGCCCAAGGAATTGATATTCGTACCTCCATCAGAAGTTTCATAGATTTCGTTAGAAACTAATATAAACCCTGCATTTTCGTCTAAGAAAAAATAGGCAGACGCGTTGGTAGTAATTTGTGTCCAATTAGATCCACAATCTAATGTTCTATAGAGATTTCCTTCGTAAATACCCCCAATCTGAACAAAACCATATAAATCACTAAAGAATTGTATATCCGTAACAGTTTGGTTTAAAGGCGTGGCCATAGTTGTCCAGTTGGTGCCGCCATCAATAGTTTTTTGTAACAACCCATTGGTGCCGGAGATAAATAGCAGGTTTTCATCTACGGCAGATAAACCGTAAAGGTCTTCTGTAGTACCTGTATCTATAAATGTCCAAGTTGCTCCTGTATCAGTGGTCTTTAGTAAAGTTCCGTGAAAGCCCACAGCATAACCAGTGGTGGTATTTACAAATTGTACTTTTCGTAAATCGTAGGTAGTGCCGGAGGTTACAGGGTTCCAGTTTTCACCTCCGTCTGTGGTTTTGAGGATGGTTCCGTTGGCTCCTACTACTATTACCGTATTTTCTGTAATAGCATATACGTCGTATAAATTTGTAGAAGTGCCGGAATTTTGTTGTACCCACTGAGCGCATAAAGGGTTTGCAAATACAAGAGAAATGAGGAAAGGAATCAATTTTTTCATAAGAAAATTCATTAAGTTGCTATTTGTCGAAACTCAAAATATTTATGAAATATCTAGAATGGCAAACGAATCAATAATATTTACAACAATGTTAGATTTATGGGGGGCATACATCTACAATTTAAAAACAAATTTATTGTTCAAAAATATATACTCTAATTTAAAAACTATATGATATATATCACTCGTTGTGCATTTGTAAATTAAAGTGTAAAAGTCGTCCATTTGATTAGAAAAAATCGTATATTTATTTGATTATCAAACACGTAAATATATGAAC
>JANTFW010000115.1 GCA_024763245.1 Flavobacteriaceae bacterium
AATGGCTTTTCATCAACATCGATCGTCAATTTGTTGTCCGACAATTCTTCAAGATGATTCTTAATAATTTGATCCGAAACGGTATCTTTATTCCATAACAGGTAACATTTTTTCATGTGATTGGCTATGGATTGTATCAATAAGTCTCTCATTTCCCCTTCTTCCCAAGATATAGCTACATCAATCATAATCTGCATATTATGGCCATAATATCTGTATTTAGAAGCTGCTTTTGGATAAGGTAAAGGCTCCGGTTTCTCATTTAATACTTCTTTAGAAGGAGTCGGATAAGGTGAATCTACATCTAATTTAAAATCGGCCATTATAAAAAGCTGATCCCAAAGTTTGTGTTTAAAATCCGGCACATCCCTTAAATGAGGTTGCAAATTACCCATAACATCAATAATGGCTTTGGCCATCTTTGTACGTTCTTCTTTTTCCGGTAAAGCCACACAATGATCAACTAATTTTTGAATATGCCTTCCATATTCGGGTATAGCCATGGTAGGCCTTTCTGAATTGTATTCTAAATCAAATTCCATAAATAAAATAACTCCTTTAATAATTCGCAAATTACTTATTTTTTTTGAGTTATTTTACAGATATATTAAAATAGTATAAACAAGATTTTTACTAAAAATCCTGAAGAAATAACAGGTAAAAAAGCATAATTTATGCTAAAAAGTCATATTAATCAGCAGTTTAACGACAAATTGTCCTGTAAATACTAAGGGTATATCTTTTGACAAAAATGAATTGAACGAAAAAAAATAAAATTATGAACTTTACTAATTATACTATAAAATCACAAGAGGCCATACAAAAAGCGCAACAAATTGCACAAGAATATGGTCACCAACAAATAGAAAATGCACATGTACTTAAAGCGATGCTTGATGTAGATGATAATGTAACCCCGTTTTTACTTCAAAAAACAGGAATTAATCTTGATATTGTCACTAAAACTTTAGCACATATCTTAAGTAGTTTTCCTAAAGTAAGCGGTGGCGAACTACAACTTTCCAGAGAGGCAAATAAAACATTACTCAATGCGAGTTCTATTGCCAAAAAAATGAAAGATGAGTATGTAACATTAGAGCACTTATTGTTATCTATTACAGAATCAAATGGCAAAACAGCACAAATGCTCAAAGATAGTGGTCTTACAAAAAAAGCCTTAGAAGCTGCCATTACTGAAATTCGCAAAGGCGGCAATGTACAATCACAAAGTGCCGAAGATACTTACAATTCCTTAAAAAAATATGCAAAAAACCTTAACCAATTAGCAAAAACAGGCAAGTTAGATCCCGTAATTGGTCGTGACGAAGAGATTCGACGGATTTTACAGATACTTTCGCGTAGAACAAAAAACAATCCCATCTTAATTGGGGATCCCGGAGTAGGTAAAACAGCCATTGCCGAGGGTTTAGCACATCGGATAATACGCGGTGATATACCCGAAAACCTTAAAGACATTCAATTATTTTCTCTTGATATGGGTGCCCTAATTGCCGGAGCAAAATACAAAGGAGAATTTGAAGAACGCTTAAAGTCTGTAGTAAAAGAAGTGACCTCTGCAGAAGGAAATATCGTATTGTTTATTGATGAAATCCATACATTAGTCGGTGCCGGAGGTGGACAAGGAGCTATGGATGCAGCCAATATCTTAAAACCGGCATTGGCAAGAGGTGAACTAAGAGCTATTGGAGCTACTACCTTAGACGAATACCAAAAACACTTCGAAAAAGACAAAGCCCTAGAGCGACGTTTCCAAAAAGTACTGGTTGATGAACCGGATACAGAAAGCGCCATCTCAATATTAAGAGGTATTAAGGATAAATATGAAGCCCACCATAAAGTATTAATTAAAGATAATGCCATTATTGCAGCAGTAGAACTATCTCAACGTTATATCACCTCTCGATTTTTACCTGATAAAGCTATTGATTTAATGGATGAAGCTGCTTCAAAAATTAGGATGGAAATTAATTCTAAACCGGAAGAGCTGGATGTGCTTGACAGGAAAATAATGCAAGTTGAAATAGAAGTTGAAGCCATAAAACGAGAGAAGGATACTAAAAAATTAGCGCGGTTACAAAAGGAATTAGCCGATCTTAAAGAACAACGTAATGTGCTTAACGCCAAATGGAAAAATGAAAAAGACATTGTTGATAACATTCAAAATACCAAGAATAATATTGAACAATTTAAACTAGAAGCAGAGCAAGCAGAACGTAGTGGCAATTATGAAAAAGTTGCTGAATTGCGCTATGGAAAAATTAAAGAAGCCGAAGAAACCTTGGCTAACTTACAAGAAGAAATGAACAAAAATCAGGATCAGGCACTGATAAAAGAAGAAGTAACCAGTGAGGATATTGCAGAGGTTGTCGCCAAATGGACCGGTATTCCTGTACAAAAAATGTTACAATCGGAACGAGAAAAACTGCTACATCTGGAAACGGAACTCCACAAAAGAGTCGTAGGACAAGATGAGGCTATTCAGGCGGTTTCTGATGCCGTTAGAAGATCAAGAGCCGGCTTGCAAGACGCTAAAAAACCCATTGGATCTTTTCTCTTTTTAGGGACAACCGGTGTAGGTAAAACAGAACTTGCCAAAGCACTCGCCGAATATCTATTTGATGATGAAAGTGCTTTGACACGAATTGATATGAGCGAATACCAAGAACGTCATGCCGTTAGCCGATTAGTGGGTGCACCTCCAGGATATGTGGGTTACGAAGAAGGCGGACAATTAACCGAAGCGGTACGCAGAAAACCCTATTCTGTGGTATTATTAGATGAAATAGAAAAGGCACATCCGGATACGTTCAATATTTTGTTACAAGTGTTAGATGAAGGACGCCTAACCGATAATAAAGGTCGTACTGCCGATTTTAGAAATACGATTATCATAATGACCTCTAATATGGGTGCTCATATTATACAAGATAATTTTGAGAATATTAAAATGAGTGATAGAGCCCCAATAATTGAAAAAACCAAAGAAGAGGTGGTTAGTTTACTTCGTAAAACAATTCGACCTGAATTTATCAATAGAATTGATGAGATTATTATGTTTACACCTCTTAACATCGAAGAAGTGAGCCAAATTGTAAGTTTACAAATAAACAAACTCTCAGCAATGCTTCAATCACAAGGTATACAATTCAGTGCAACGGAACCAGCTATAGCCTATCTATCACAAAAAGGTTTTAATCCTCAATATGGAGCCAGACCTATAAAAAGAGTGATACAAAGAGAGGTTCTTAACGAACTTTCTAAAGAGATTCTATCCGGAAAAATAACAGCCGATAGTCACATTGTACTCGATAGTTTTGACCAAGAGTTGGTTTTTAAAAATCAATAAATGTAATCCTACTTTAGCTTTAAAAAATACACCTAGAAATATCTTTAGGTGTGTTTTTTTGTTAATAACTTAAAAAAACTTGACTTTTTAATACGAATTCGTATCTTTATTCCTCTTAAAAAACCCCTTTTATTATGAAACTACTTAGCATTTTAGGACTAAGCATTTTTATGCTTACTTCTTTTTTTACCCAAGCACAAGACTACCCAAAAGATCCTATTTATACAGGAAAAACGACCTACTTTGCCACATATGCAGGAATGCCATCTACACTGGTTAGCCTGCAATTTGATCGGATTTTTTTAACCCAACGCAAACACTATCTGAGTTATGCTGCCGGTATTGGAGTAGGACATCCCCAACATCTATTTGACGAAAAGAGGTTTAGTATTCCTGCTAGTATAAATTACTCATCCGGTTTATATAGCAATCACCATTTTGAAATGGGTGGCGGACTAACCTACCTCTATTCCACACATAAATCCGGTATATTAATAGGATTTAAATTTGGCTATAAATACCAAAACAAAAATCTTTATTTTAGAGTTTCCTCTGCACCATCAGGATATCTAATTAGCTTTCATAAAGATATTATCGATGGAACTGAGTATAAAAACACCGATTTAAACAACAATTTACTTGGACTCAGTGTAGGTTTTGCGTTAGACTAGCCCTTATAAGTGACAAAATTACGAGGAGTCTCGTATAAGGTAATCTCCAATAGAAGTGTCTCAGAAATATAAGGACGTAACAGATTCCAGATGACTACAGCCATATTTTCGGCTGTTGGATTTAGAGTTTTAAATGCACTAAGTTGTTCATTCAAGTTTTTGTGATCAAACTTATCTTCTATCTTTTCTTTAATGAGGTCTTTTAGTACTTTCATATCCATTACAAAGCCTGTTTTAGGATTTATCTCTCCCGTTACGGATACAATTAACTCATAATTATGACCGTGATAATACGGATTGGCACATTTACCAAACACATCTTCATTACGATCATCTGACCAATCGTTATTATACAATCGATGGGCAGCATTAAAATACGCTTTTCTATGTACCGTTACTATCATAGGGCTAAGATATAGAAATTTTTAGACTCGTTACCTTAAAAAAACCCGAACTGATTATTTACATCAAATTCGGATTAATTCTTTTTTGCTTTTAGCTGTTATTCGCTTTTACTCATTTTTTCTTTATGTCTTTCCTTTTTACGAGCTTCTTGATCTTTCTCTTCTTCTTTAACCTCTTCATTATCTTTTGAAGCTTTGTTCCATATTTTAATTTTATCTGAAAGACTTAATCCTTCTAAAATTTCTACATTAATACCATCTGAAACTCCTAATTTAAGCTCTTTTTTTTCAAATTTTTGATCAGCGCTTTCTACCTCTACGTATGGTTTATCAGTTTTCTTATCAAAACGAAGCAATGCCTCTCTTATAGCTAACACACTATCTCTTTTTTCTAACACAATATTGGCATTTGCACTATAACCGGCACGTAAATAATAACCGTCTTCTACGCTTACATCTGCTTTTATTTTAAATTGAACTGCCCCTTGTTCTACAGTACCTTTAGGTGCAATGAAATTTAATGTTGCGGGAAATAATTTATCCTGGAAGGCTCCCAACTCAACATCAATTGGTGTGCCTTTTACCAGCTTTCCAACTTCTGATTCATCCACTTTTCCTTCAAAAATCATCTTGTTCATATCCGCTATTACTGCAACAGTTGTACCCGGACTAAAGGTATTACTTTCTATAACCGAACTTCCTTCTCGTACCGGAATCTCCAAAACGGTTCCGGAAATTTCTGCACGTATATTGGTATTGGTTGTTGTTCCCATACCACTGGCTGCACCTTTTTTAATAATTTGGAGATTATTTGTGGCATTAGTATAGCGCTCTTTAGCATTGTTATAACTCAATTCCATACGTTCAAAATCTTGTCTCGGAATAAC
>JANTFW010000116.1 GCA_024763245.1 Flavobacteriaceae bacterium
TGGTGAGGAGGTAGGTTTGGAGTAGAATAAGTAAAAGATTTAGATTCTTGTATATACTAATTATTAAAAATATAAGTTAAAAGTAAACAGACTTACTAAAATATTATATATTTGATGATTCTTTAAGAGAATATGTATCCCATACAAAAATAACTAAATGAATAAATTATATTATATCATACTATCCATCACAGTATTCTTGAGTAATAGTGGCATAGCTCAAGAAACACTTCCGGTATATACGGACTACCTATCAGACAATGTTTACTTGTTACATCCTGCCGGAGCAGGTATAGGTAATTGTGGAAAACTGAGATTAACCGGTAGGCAACAATGGATGGATAATGACGATGCTCCCCAATTACAAACCTTTAGTTTTCATACCAGAATAGGGGATCATAATGGTTTTGGCTTGGCGCTTTTTAACGATAAAAATGGCTACCATTCACAAATAGGAGGACAAATTACCTATGCCTATCACATCAATCTAAGCGGTCCCTATGAAACCAATCAATTTTCTTTTGGATTATCGTTTATGGCGGTACGAAACACCTTAGATGAAAGGGAATTTTTATTGGATGACCCTGCTATTACACAACAATTAAACAGTAGAAATTATTTTAATGCCGATGCAGGAATTGCCTATCATTATGAAGGTTTTTTCTCCTATCTAACCGCAAAAAACTTACTACTCTCTGCACGAAATTTGTATAACGACCAATATGAAGATATTAACCTGCGACGCTATTTGGTAAGCTTGGGTTACTATTTTGGCGGCTATAGCGGTGTTCATTTTGAACCCTCTATTATGGGACAATATATTGAGCGTACACATGAAAAATTTTTAGATGCCAATCTAAAGATTTATAAGCCTTTTGATAACGGTAGTATCTGGGGTGGTATTTCTTACAGAAGAGGGTTTGACATTGGGGAGTATGAAGCTCCAAATTATTTTACACCAATATTGGGTGTTAATTATAGAAACTTTGTGTTTTCTTACTCATACACTAAACAACAAAATGACATTTTGTTTGCCGATGGAGGCTTTCACCAGATTACATTGGGTGTAAACTTTCTTTGTAAAGAAAAATTCAGTAGAGAAGGAGCTTGTCCTAACTTAAGCGGTGGTTTCTAATAAAAAACAACAGACAACAAAAGGGCTTTCCAGATGGAAAGCCCTTTTTTATTTAAGTAAAATTACCATGAATAATGTTTTGCCTTAGCTTGTTTTTTAATGGTGCCAATCATTGCGTTTTCAAGATTATCTTGTGATGAATCAGCTTGTTTTTGAGAAATAAACAGCTTTCTTTTTTGGTTTAATTCCTTTATTTTTTCTTGGATTTCCAAGCGTTTCTTTGCTTGAGTAGCCACATATAGCTGTAATTCATGATTCGATTTATTTTGAAGCATTTTAGGAAGTTGCTTTTTATCTATTTTCTGATACGAAAAATCTTTTCTCTTGGAGGCATCTACTAAATCCCAAGAGGCATTATTATACAACCTAGAACTCTTACTTACGGCGCGTTTTACAACTACAACCTCGTCCAAAGTTGCTGCATTGCTATCTTGAACTTCTTGTGCTTGTATTTTACTATATCCTTGCGAACCATAATAAATATAAGTATCATTCAAGGCCTTATTTAATTTAATAATTACAGCATCATAAGGAGTAACTATATAAATTTGCTCCTTGTTATGATCAATAGCAAAATAGTCCCCACCGGTTTGTAGAGCGGCATCACGCCATTTTCCGGATACACCACTTCTATAATCACCACAGTAAATGGTATTAACGGTCACATTTTTTTCGTTAGCATTGGCCATGGCATCTTTATAAAATACCTTGCCTTGTGTAAAAGCTTCGTTACCGGCAATAAAAATTAAATTTAAATCTTGCTTATTTTTACCCCATCGTAACTGATCTAAAGATACCTGAACCACTTGTCCGCAATATTCACTACCGCCATTAGTGGTCAAAGAGAACAATTTTTCTGAAATTAAATCTAAATCATTACTAAAATCCAGAACTTGCCTAATATAACCATCGGATTGCTCCAAACCATCATTACCATATTCGTACAAAGCAATCTCTAAATTAGGGTTTTTACCACCGTATTTAGCATAAGACAATTCGTTGACAATATCCCATAGCTGTGATTTGGCTTGATCAATAAGCCCATCCATTGAATTACTGGTATCTAATAATAAAGCAACCTTTATATTCGCATTATCGGATGAGTAGAAAGGAACTAAGCTGGTATTATCTTGTACTGGTATCATTGACAGAGCCTTTAATGAAAAACTTAGCATTAAAAATGTAAATGCAAAATTTTTAATTGAATTTTTCATGATTTCTTATTTTTATGGATTATTAATTAAGTGCAAAACGGGTTAATACTTTAGCCGTTACCATTATCTTTTTCAATTGAATTGTAGGGCATGAAATGTCCCGTTTATCAGAATAAAAGCTTTCTTTTCTAAGCACAACATTTGTTTCTGGAACGGCATTCTGCATAATTAATGCATCGAGCTCCTTAATAAACAAGGCTCTTCCTATGGATTGATGAATGGCTTTGGCATAGTTTTTAGCTTTTTCTTGGGCTGCCATAATCGCCTTTAGCTTTGTTTCTTGTTGTAACTTTTTAATTTCAGAATGATCTAATTTGACAATGTGTACATCTGAAACCTCCAACTCATCTAAAGCCGAAAAAACAGGAGCTAATTGTAAAGGGTCTTTTAACAATAGTTCATACTTCTTGGTTTTGGTAACCTCACTTTTTTTAAAAAAATAACGAATATAGGTGCTGGAATAGCTCAGTATCGAAATATGCTTTGTTAAAGCTGAATCTATTTTTTGTAGTGCTTGTAGCATCTGCTGTTCTTGATATTCTACACTATCTTGTCCCTTTTTATCTTTTTCTGAAATAGTAATTTGAATATAGATTCTATCAGGAATCACTTCTTGTTCAGCACTACCGGTAAGCTCTATATAATTTTGATCTAGAAAGTTTTTTGTTCCATTTTGTGCATAAACAGCATTTAGGACTATCATAAAAAAACCAAGTGTGAGAATAGATTTCATAAAACTAACTGTTATTTTGATAGCATAAAACTAAAAGAAGTAATATCTCCGGACAAGAAAGCATTCGTAAACACTGCTTTTGAATGCGTAAAAGCTACCCGAAGAACCGTAAACAAATCTTATAAAAAAAAAGAATTTGTGTTCTTCTTATTTAGAATTATTCTAAATTTGCAGCTGTATTCAAATTCATCAATCTAATGAAAGTCACTAAAGACACAAAAATAGTTGAGATACTACGTGAAAATACTGAGGCTATTACTGTGATTGCTGCCATAAACAAGCATTTTAAAAAGTTAAATAATCCGGTATTGCGGAAGGTACTTGCACCAAGAGTCAAGGTAAAAGATGCCGCCAAAATTGGAAATATCAGTAGTAATGAATTTTTAAAACATCTGGAAAATGCCGGTTTTCAAGTGGAATACGAAGAAGAAAATACTGCGCAAAACCAAACGAAAAACAATCCCATTAACCTTGACAAAGAGAAAACCGTAGTGTTAGATGTTCGCCCGACCATCCAAGCCGGTAATGATCCCTTTTCTGAAATTATGCAGGCCATAAAAAATTTAGAAGATGACGGTACATTAGAAGTCATAAATGTTTTTGAGCCGACACCTTTAATTCATATACTTCAAGAAAAAGGATACCATTGTCAAACAAAAAAAGTGGCTTCGGAAGAATACCATACTTTTTTCAAGAAAAGCATTCCGACTTCACATCAAGAAATTATTTCGGAACTTCCGATTCAAGAAGGTAGTTTTGAAGAAAAATTAGTAAGTTTTGGCGAAAACCTAAAGGAAATTGATGTGCGGCACTTGGAAATGCCAGAACCTATGGTAAGCATCTTAAAAGAAATTGATAGCTTACCGGAAGGTTATGTTTTGTTGGTACATCATAAAAAAATCCCACAATTTCTTTTGCCCGAATTAAAATCACGTAACTACACTTGGATGCATAAAGAAATAGGCCCAAGAAAGACCGATTTATTAATTTTTAAAGCAGACTAATGAACGGCCTACAGACAGCAAATGCCCCTTCTTCTAAGATTGTAGTTCCTCATTTTTTGGCCGGTGGGCTGGCTTTTCTTGTTGTAGCCATACTGCTTTCTGTTAGTACTACTGAATTGACCTCGGTTTATTTTAACAACAAATTAATTGCCATTACTCATATCGCCGTTTTAGGTTGGGCAAGTATGATGGTTTTTGGGGCTTTATATCAACTCATACCTGTTATTTACGAAACCTCATTATTTAGTGAACGCCTAGCTAAAATTACTTTTTGGTTATTCGCTGTAAGTGTCATCGCATTATCTTATGCCTTTTGGTCTGGCTCATTTACCAATTTATTGTTTTATGCTTCTTTGTTAATGTTTGTATCCCTACTCTTATTTATTATCAATCTGCAATTGACCTACCGGAAGACACAAAAGCCCAATAGACAATCCAAATTTATTAATACCGGCGTTTATTGGTTAGCTGCTACGGAGTTAATGGGAACTTTAATCGCTCTAAATTTTAAACTCAATTTTCTTAATGGGTCACACCTACATTACCTTAAAATCCATGCACATTTGGGATTAATCGGATGGTTTTTGCTGTTAATAATTGGTGCCTCTTCTATTTTGATTCCTATGTTTATGATTTCGCATAACCTAAATGAAAAAAAACTAGATTATTCCTTTTATTTTATCAATGTAGCCTTACTTGCTGTAAGTGTAGATTGGTTATTTATCCAATCTAACTATGGAATGCTTTTATACTGGACACTTTTTGCTATAGGTATCAGTTTTTTCTTATCCTATGTGTACGAAGCCTATAAAACACGCTTGCGAAGAAAACTGGATGTAGGACTAAAATATACGGTTATTGCTATTTTTCTTTTGGTATTACCCATACTATTATCGGGTATATTATTGATAATGGGTGAGACGGCATCATACAGTATACACGTTATTTCTATTTATGGTTTTAGTATTATTTTTGGAATTATCAGTATGCTTATTTTTGGGCAAACCTATAAAACCCTACCCTTTATTATTTGGTTAGATCGCTATAAGACTTATGTTGGAAAGTATAAAACACCTTTACCTAGAGAACTGTATTCCGAACGATTAGCCTTATATCAGTTTTATGCCTATTTACTGGCTGTTAGCTTACTGGTTATTGGAATTATTTTTAAATT
>JANTFW010000117.1 GCA_024763245.1 Flavobacteriaceae bacterium
GAAATCAAAATAATATCATTTTGTAGTTTTTCTTGATTTCTCTTAACAAACCATTCCAAACTACCGGATCCTATTTCTTCTTCGCCTTCAATCATAAATTTTACGTTACAAGGTAAACTGTTTTGACTCGTCATGTATTCTAAAGCCTTTACATGCATATACATCTGTCCTTTGTCATCTGAAGATCCTCTAGCAAAGATAGCTCCCTCGGGATGAATTGCTGTCTTTTTTACGACGGGCTCAAAAGCCGGTGAATCCCATAAATCAATGGGGTCTGCCGGTTGTACATCATAGTGACCATAAACCAAAACTGTTGGTAATTTTTTATCGATAATCTTTTCGCCATACACAATAGGGTTTCCCGGTGTTTCACAAATTTCTACGGTATCACAACCTGCTTTTTTTAAGGACTCTTTTACAGCATTTGCCATAGTTACCATAGCTTCACTATAAGAAGAATCGGCACTTATGGAGGGTATTCGTAATAAATCAAAAAGTTCTTGAATAAATCGATCTTTATTGTGATGGATGTATGTTTTAATGTCTGTCATGTTACTCTGTTTTTTAGTAAATTTATTGATTATACCCCAAAAACCATTTTGGAATTTTTAGTTGTTATTTTTGCAATATTTTCTATATCGGTAGTATATATTTCTGCCAGTTTTTCAGCAATTCGTGTAAGATAGGCACTTTCATTCCGTTTTCCTCTGTAAGGAACCGGAGCTAAATAAGGGGCATCTGTTTCTAAAACAATGTGTTCTAAAGAAATTTGTTGTAAAAAGCGATCAATTTTTCCATTTTTAAAAGTGACTACACCTCCAATGCCTAATTTCATATTATAGGAAATGGCTTTTTTTGCTTGTTCTAGATTTCCGGTAAAGCAATGAAAAATACCACGAAGTTTAGCCCCTTTTTCTTCTTCTAAAATTTCGAAGACTTCATCAAAAGCGTCGCGACAATGAATAACAATGGGTAGATTTAATTCTTTAGCCCATTGTATTTGTGTTTTAAAGACTTCTTGTTGCTCTTTTAGAAATGTTTTGTCCCAATATAGATCAATGCCGATTTCGCCAATGGCCACAAAAGGCTGCTTTTGGAGCATTTTTTTTACATGTGCTAACTCATCTTGATAGGTTTCTTTTACCGAAGTTGGATGTAATCCCATCATTAAAAAAACACCCTCCGAAAATTCTTGCTTAAAGGCTAGCATTCTTTTGGTATACGACGAATCGATAGCCGGCACAAAAAATCTTGTAACCCCCGATGCTTTTGCACGTTGCATAACAAGAGCTCTATCTAAATCGAATTTTTCGCTATACAGATGCGTATGTGTATCGGTTAATATCATTTTTTGGGGATTTGTTTTTTAAATTTTTCTCTTTTTAAGCGTAATTGTTTATTGCTCTCCAATTGCTTTTTTAACAATGTACTCCTGTCAAAAGTTGGTAGTTTTTTCTTAGGACGGGGCTTTGGTGATGCAACTCTCTTTTGGGTGGGGTTTTGACTTTGTTTTTCCTCTTTTCTAGCTATTGGTAGAGAATCATTTGGATTTTTTTGAATCATGGCTTGAAAATCGGGATCTAGAGCTAATTGGTTTTCAAGATTGCTGATTGAATATACCGAGTTTATCTTGGCGTTAAGAGCTGAAAAAGCAGCTAAAATAGCTTGAATTTTATACGCCACTTCTTTATCGGTAATGGCCGGTATTTCTGACATATCTTTTAATCGTAAACACTCTGAATTTAATACATTTAATCGTGCTCTAAGTTCCGGGGTTTCTAAATCTTTAATTCGAATACTATCTTTAAGTTCTCTTGCCAAACCACTTAGTTCGTTGGCATTGCTCAAGGCTTCACTAGCAGATATGGCATAATAACGCGTTACCAACTCTTCGAACCTTTTATACTCACTCCAGGTCGAAATGATATTCTTAACCCTTGGTTGCAGCATTTCGCCAATACTATTAATGTATTTGTCTTTTTCCGGTTTAGGAATGGAATCCACTACTACCTTTTCATCTTGCAACTGTTTAGACCTATCAGTACAAGAAAAGAATAGAACTGTGTTTACTATAAGAACTAGGGAAATAAAAATTTTCATCTGTATAAATTTTGATTTTTATAATACAACAGATGGCACTCGCTAATAGTCATTCCCATGTATGTTAAAATGTATTGCGCTACTTTCATTAAAATGATTTAGGGCATAAAAATACTAAAAAAAGAAGGAGTACTTCTTAAAATTGGGTTAATCTATCCATCATTAGTAACAATAGCATAGCACGTTTTAGTAATTAAGTTATTTTGTACTTTTGTGGGCACTAGATTAAGATGGAAGCATTAGAACGTATAACGAACAATCAAGACTGGATTACACTTCTCCTGTTAGGGGTATTGTTTTTGATTGTTTCGGCAAGTCTTATTGATAACGAACGTTTAAAGCAACTTTTTGCACTTCCCTTTAATAGTTATTATTTGGTAGGTTATCCTACCGAAAATTGGAAGCCTTTTTCCTTAGTATTATTTCTTGCCGGTAATTTAACTTTAGGCCTTTTGATCTACTTACTACTATCGAATCAGGTTTTTACGGAAGTTAAAACTCCCGTTCCTTTTGGAAAGATTCTGCTTTTAATGCTCTTATATTGGGGCGTTAAATTTAGTACAGGGAAATTTATAGCATTTATCTTTGAAATAAAGAACATCCAATCCAAATGGTCTTTTGTAAAAACCAGCTATTTTTTAAGTAGCAATCTATATCTTTTACCGCTCCTTATTTTTTCTTTTTATCTCTTTAGAAATAAATCTTCTTTTTTAGAAATAACTGCTACCTTATATGCCTTACTACTCATCATTAGATACTATCATTTTATAAACCAATATAAAAGAGAAATTACCACCTATTTTTTTTATTTTATTTTGTACCTTTGCGCCCTCGAAATAGCACCTTTGCTTATCGTCCTTAAAATTGGTTTTTAAAAAATAGGCACATGAAAGTAAAAACGATTCTTGTTTCGCAACCTGCTCCTACCGGTGAAAACTCTCCGTATTTTGAATTGGAAGAAAAAACAAAAGTAAAAATTGATTTTCGCTCTTTTATTCACGTTGAGGGAGTAAGCCCAAGAGAGGTTCGTCAGCAAAAAATTGATTTCAGCAATTATACCGGCGTTATTTTAACAAGCAGAAATGCCGTTGACCATTACTTTAGACTAGCCGAAGAAATGCGTTTTCAGGTTCCTATCGAGATGAAATATTTTTGTCTATCTGAAGCAGTAGCTTACTACCTGCAACGCTATATTGTTTACAGAAAACGGAAGATTTATGTGGGAGGTCGTACAATTACTGATTTGTCAAAAATCATAAAAAAGCATAAAGACGAACTGTTTTTATTACCTACTTCAGATAAGTTAAAAGCGGCTATTCCTAATACATTAAACCAATTAGAGATAAAATGGGATCGTGCTATATTGTATAAAACCGTTGTCAGTGATTTATCTGATTTAGAAGATGTTTTTTATGATATTCTCGTCTTTTTCAGTCCCTCAGGAATCGATTCTTTATATAAAAATTTTCCTGGTTTTAAACAAAACAAAACTCGTATTGCCGTTTTTGGAAAAACAACTAAAGAAGCTGCTGAAAAAGCCGGGTTAATCTGTAATATTATAGCGCCAACTCCAGAGTCTCCCTCTATGACCATGGCACTTGAAAATTACATCAAGGAGGTAAACAAACGTTAGTATCTATATAAATTTATTGTGTTAATCCTTGGTTTGTTAACAAAACTTAGTTTTTGTTAATAACTTTTGGTTTTTTTTATTACTTTTGCTATTAAACCATAAACAACCTCAAAGTTATGTTGTCGAAATACATACATGAATTACTATACAGATATGAGTGTGTTATCATACCGGAATTTGGTGGTATTCTCACTAAAACAGAATCAGCAAAAATTGATCCTGAAACACAGGTATTCTACCCGCCCAGCAAACGATTAGGGTTTAATTCTCAACTCGTTGAGAACGATGGCTTGCTAGCCAATCATATTGCTTCTATTGACAAAACCCCTTACGAAACCGCTTTGAATTATATTAAATTTGAAGTAAAAGAATGGAAAGATAAATTAAAAAAGCAAGATTTATCTCTGGAAAATATTGGTGTATTTTCTCTTAATTCAGAGGGAGTCATTTTATTTGAACCGGATACAAACTCAAACTTCTTAACCGATGCCTTTGGTTTAAGTGCTATCGGCTCACATACTATTACTAGAAATGAGGAGTTTGAAGAAGAAGTGATTTTTGATTCTATATCTGATCATGTTGCCGAAAAAGATATTGCTGTTAACACGACAGTACAAAGAAGCCTTTCGCCTTTTTATAAATATGCAGCAGCCATCATAATTCTTTTGGCCATACTTGGTGCTTTTGCTATCCAAATACTTGACCTTAATAAAAAAGGAACTCAGGTTGCCCTTCTGCAAGAAGGTCAAGATAATGAGATGAATAAAATTATTCAAGAAGCGACATTTGAAATTAATAATCGGCTACCGGATATTACAATAAAAGTAAAAAATGAAGATGATATTTTGGATGAGAATATGGATGTAAGCGATAACGACATACAAACAGCTCCTACAAAACCTAGAGTTCAGATAAAAAAAGAACGTATTGATCAAGCATTAGCTAATAGTACTACAACTGATACAGAAGAAAAGACTTCTATTGAACCAAAAACAGATACTACCTTAACAACTAACACAACACAAATAGATGATCCTGTTGCAGTCCTAGACAATGAGTATAAATTTCATATCATTGCCGGTGCATTTAGAGAGCCCTCTAATGCCGAGAAAAAGGTTCGTCAGCTTAAGTCAAAAGGTTTTAATGCTACCATTGTGGGAATCAATAAATGGAATTTGACACAAGTGGCTTTTGGTAGTTATGCTACCAAAGAAGAGGCGCAAGCAGCTTTACAAACCATTAAAAGAAACGAAGCTAAAGATGCTTGGTTGCTTATAA
>JANTFW010000118.1 GCA_024763245.1 Flavobacteriaceae bacterium
GTAGTGGTTGAAGTGATTAATTTTCGGGCATTCTTAAGATTAAAAATAGTGAAGTTCATATCTTATGTATTAGAAAGAGAATTAACTCCAAGCAAGTTACATAAAATAAGAATTTATTGATAATTTATTTATTAACCGTTTATCAACACCTTTTTTTAGAACTATTTATTTAAGAATACATCCAAAAAGATAGTAAATAAATAATTATAATTAAAATAAATCGGCTACTTCATTTTTAATAAAAGTTTGGGCGGCAATGGAAGGATAATCGTCTGCAATACCTTCCTTTAAAACTGCTTCTTGAAATTCTTGAGCTGTATGTATATTTTCTATAGCTGCTTTATTACGTAATAGTTGTAAGGTTGTATTTTTGGCTGTAACAATCATAGTCCAACACGCATCTGAAACATAAATTTGTTGTGAGAGATTATGTTCAAACTCTTGTTCAATAGTATTACTTAAAAGCTGTAAATAGTCATTTGCTTGCAAAGAGCCCGGGTTAACACGTAGCAGTAATTTATTGGGGTTAATACGTTCTAAAAACAAGACCATACGTTCGTAAGCTTGTAATCGTAAAGGAAAACTTTGTTTTTGATTTTCTTTATGCAAATAAAAACGACGCCTTTTTTCTTCGTGTGTAATGTGTTTAGCAAAAAAATAGTAGGCAACAGCACCGGTAATTACCGAGGGTATTGCGTAGGAAAGTATTTCAAGAATTTTCTCGAGTTGCATAGATATACTGATTTAAGATACAAAAATAACATTTTTAAGACTTTAATTCAATTGTACAAATTACTTTTAGGAGTATTACCATAATAATTCTATTTTTGCACCTCTATTTCAAAAAGATGATTTTATACTTAAAAACACTTAATAAGCCTTACCGTATTGCTTTATTGTTTTTTCTTGTTTCAGCTTTTTATGGACTTTTGATGCGTATTCACAAAATCTATCCTATTCCGGAGTTTAAATATGCTCATTTTATTCAAGCACACTCGCATGTCACGTTTTTGGGTTGGGGTTTTTTAGGGATTATCAGTCTTATAATGTATGCATTTCTAGATCATAAAGGCATCCGAAATCGTAGCTATCGCATCTTTTATTATACAATGGTTTACAGTTTGTTAGGTTTGTTAGTCAGTTTTCCTATACAGGGATATAAGCTGTTTTCTATTGCTTTTTTAACTGTTTTTTTACTCAGCAGTTATGTGTTTTTAGGAATTATTTGGCGTGATTTAAGAACAGATACTCTAATGAGTACCCGTTTTATAAAAACAGGTATTGTTTATTATTATGTGTCCAGTTTAGCCATTTGGGCAGTAGCTATTATAACCGTAAATTATGGTAAAACGGATCTGTATCGCAATGCAATCTATTTTTATTTACACTTTTTATATAATGGTTTTTTTGTCTTTAGTCTGTTTGGTCTATTGATCCGATATATTGAAAATCAAAAAATAGTAATTAAACAAATAAGTATTAGCTTATTCTACATATTGACTAATCTTGCTGTAATTCCGGCTTATGCATTATCATTACTTTGGAATGATGTGTCGGTATATATAGTTAGTATAGGATTTATAGCGGTTTTATTACAAATAGGATCCTTATATTTTTTACGACCCATTCATAAAGTAATAAGTGTTGCATTTCAATCTAAAAAAAACCTACATTTTTTAGTCTCATTAGTTTTTATTAGCTATTATACAAAAATCATCTTACAATTTCTTAGTGCATTTCCAAAGATTACTCAGTTGGCCGTTATGTATAAACCCTTTTTTGTAATCGGTTATATTCATTTATTTACCTTGGGTTTTATGAGTGTTTTTATGCTCGTATTATATCAAATTTATAGTGGTAGATTATTAGCAAAAGTCGGACAGATTATTTTTGTTATAGGTATTATAAGTAGTGAACTATTGTTGTTCTCTCAGGGTTTATGCTATTATGTAATGGCCTATAATATACCTCATTTTAATTTGATATTACTCTTGGTTAGCAGTTTTATGCCCTTGGGTTTAATTGGGATTATTACAAAGCGTAAATAAGGGAGAATTGTTGCAAGACTAGATATCTCTTTGTGTTTTTTCTACCAAATGCTTGCTTATATATATTTTTATTAGAAAGCTTACATCGAATTTGGTATAAATTGTGTATCTTTAATAATGGTGTAAAAAATACTATTTCATCACAATTTTTTTAGTCAAAACGTTTCCCTTTCCGTCTGTAAATTGTAAAGTAAAAAATCCTGAATTTTTGAATTCAACACGATTATTCATTTTAGAAATCTCGGTTACTAAGATTAGTTGCCCGGTAGTGTTATAGATACGTAACAAATAATTTTTTTCAATAGTAAAATAAAGAGTTCCCGTATTGGGGTTTGGAAATACTTTAATGCTATTATCCTCGTTAATGGGACTATTAAATCCTAAATTAGAACAATTACTAATTGTAATATGCAGCGGATTATCTATTTGATTATTGTAATTTTCTGCTAGGCTATAGTCTGCACCGGCGGGATCTATATACACAGTTCTTTGATTTTGAAAGGTTCTATAATTGGCATCGATTGCCATGATATTGGTGTGTATATTATTTTCAAAAATTACACCGACACCACTAGTACCCCAGGCTTGTCCATCGCCGGTACAATTACTGGCCGGATTCATTTCATCATCATCATAATAGGACGTGAAAGATGCATCTGCAGGAGATTCCAAAGTTGTTTTTCTACGTTGTATTATAGAAATGCTTCCTTGTGATCCGCTAACAAACTCCCATTCTAAATCTCCCAATGTAACAGAGTCTTGAGATCCGTCAATAGTTACTTCTGATGTGTTTAGGTTATTGTAATAAAGCATTCCGTTTGCATTGCTGTTATAGTCAAAGGCATCGTAGATACTACTAATAGTATGTACGCGCAAATCGGTAAAAATATCTTGTCTTCCTTCGTAAAACAGATGGGTACGTTGGGTAAGTGGCCCGCTATTGGCACCCATATACGATCGGATTATACGTAAAGGTCCTTCTTTTACTGTAACAAAAGCATTTTCGCCCTCAGAAAAGGAGTCTTCATGCCTTTGGCAATTACCATCGGCAAAAAACACCTTATACCGGTCTAATATATCGCTGTTATTCCCTGTAATAAGTTTAAAAATATCACAAACCCATTCTGCCGAATAATGCCAAGAATACTTCGCGGTAGATATAGTCGTATTCTCAAGATTTGTTCCGTTTGCATGTGCTGGAAATCCAGCTGTTGAGGTTAGATTAGAGGTATAGGATACATAATTTATTCCGGCGTCTTGTTGTAGTGTACCATCGTTCAAGAAAAGATATACATAACCGATACCTCCTAAGGGATCGTTTATATTAATAACTTGGCAAGAATCGGATAAAGTACCATTGGGGGTACTTCCATCACTTTGCCCACCACAATCTTTAACCATAAAAACAAGTTCATCATCTTCATCAAAAGTAGTTATTGGATCACTACCTATTTCCGTACTTGGATCACAATAAAAAAGGGCTTTAGGGTTTGATGGATCTGGTGGAAAACCTGCTGCAGTAGCAATAGCTCCGTAGGGCGTGACGATATCCATTAAGTTACGTTCATCTATCTGTATTGGAATTTGAACCCATTGATTATTTACAAATTTAAAACCTACTAGTTGGTTTGGTATTTTAGCCGCATAAAAAGACAATTTGTTTCCCGAAATTACAACAGGATCATTTTCTCTCGTAAGGGAACTGTTTTGAGCCGTTAATACCAATGGAAGAATCCCTATTACAACTTTAAGAATTAAGCTTTTCATAGAATTTACTGTTATGATGTTCCTAAAGCTTTTGTTGCTCCAAAAAGCTGAGCATTCTATTTTTATAATCAGCTAGAGAAGCTTTTAAAATTTCATCATCGGTAGGAAAAGGAACTTCTTTGTTTTGCAGTGCTTGTACATATTTTTGTTCAATAGCCCGTTGGTCACCTCTATATTGTGCAAATACATTTTCAAAGGCAGCTTCACCATAAAGTGGGGCAGAAGATGCTTGTGCATTTGTACTTAAATCTTGTACTACAATACCACCGTTAATTCTAGCCGATTTGGTTTGTTGAAACATCCTGACTTCGGCCTGAACGGTAATAATTTTATCTCTTTTAATATCATTACCCAAACTGTCTTTGGCTACATTGCCATTAGCATCATATACATATTCCCACCCATCTTTAATTCGGGCTTGTTGTGGAATTGTTTCGGTGTTAACGCGTTCCGGAGAAATAAGAATCTCATCAATTCCTGCATTTACTTCATAGTCGTAATGGATATTTTGATCTTGTTGGCTATGATATACGACCCATTTGTTTTGCATGTTTGACTCATTGATGTAGAGAAGATCGTTAACTTCTTTAGGATCAATAGTCTGTCCACTGTTATTTTGAAATTTCATCAATACAAAACTGCTCCCTTTTTTCTTGGCTTGTGCAATTAATTCACTTAATTCTTTGGAATAATTTGGGTTAACAAATTCTAACTCATTAAAAGTTTTATAAGCTTTTCGGGCTTCCAGCTTTGATCCGCCTAATTGAGTATTACCGGTTTGGTAAAGATAATCCGAATAGTTTGCTAATGATTCGGCGATGTCATTGGTGAAATCGTGAATTTCAAAGGATACCTTTTTACCTTCATAATAAAGGGGTTGCAGCGATTGTACATCATCTTGACGAATATCCATAGCCACGTACGTAGCGTATATTTTTTTATAATTTAACGGATCATTCTCTTTCTTAAGTAACTTTATTTTATGGATATCTCGATCATACGCCTTAGTGTAAGCTTCTTTAAGGCTAGGGATTAATTTTTGATTGGATTTTTTATTCTTATCCTTTGCCAATTCGGTATAGGCAATGTTAAAAGCCTTACTGTAATGACCTCTTTCAATATTGTCTTTCGCTTTTTTGCCGGCTCCACAGGCATTAACAATAAGTAAGATAATAACAAAAAATACAGTTT
>JANTFW010000119.1 GCA_024763245.1 Flavobacteriaceae bacterium
ATCCATAATATTCCATTCGGTTCTATTGGTAGACGAGATTACCGCAATTTTATCATTGGGTTTAACCCCCATTCGTAATAGCGCTCTTGAAATAGTATTCGACTTTTGCACAAATTCTTCTGTAGAAGTACTGACCCATTCTCCATTATACTTGGTATTTAAGGCTTTTGAAAGTTTAAATTTTTCTAATTGAATATAAGGAAAATCGAACAATCTTGTAGCTACGGTAGACATATATTGAAAAGTTTAAATTAATTAAGTGCAAAATACAAAAATCTAACAAAAACGGCAAATAAATTACACCTTTGCGTTGGACTAATACAACGCTTTATCAAAGGCTTTTTCTATTGCTTAAAGAATGACCTCGGGACTGCATACTAAAGTCTTGCATTGCATACTAACAAGAAGATAAATCAATCAAAAACAGTGTGTTGATTATAAACACATTTCAGGAATTTTTAAACTTTGTCCTATGGATATAGTAATAAATTATAGCATTAAAGCTAGAAGAATCCCTGATATAAGAGCTATAAATTTATAGATATTAAAACGATGATCTTTAGAACTCTCAAAAAGAATGATGGTAGCAATATGTAAAAAAGTACCCGCAACCACGGCATTTATTTCATTTCTATACTGCACTAAAAAAGAAATACTATCACCCAAAACAGTAGCTAGAGGAGTCATTAAAGCAAAAACAAATAAGAAAAACACTGCATATTTTTTATGTATCCCTTGGTGAATAAATAAACTGGCTAAAACCATAGCAATGGGTATTTTATGAATAACAATAGCCCAAAGTAGTTGGTGGTGATGATGACCTGACAATGGAAGTCCCTCCATAAAGGCGTGGATATTTAAACTAAAAAATAAGGCCCAAGGAAAGAAATTAAATTCTAGAGCGTGTGTATGTCCATGCTCTGCTCCTTTAGAGAAATAATCTAATATTAATTGTAACAGCAATCCTAAAATAACAAAGACACCTATTTTGCTATCTGAAGCGTTATGATAAATTTCAGGAAATAATTTTAACACCGTAATTGATAGTAAATATGCACCACTAAAGGTCAATAATAAGGCAACGATGCTCTTTTTAGGTTGTATTAAAACAACTAAAAGAACCCCAACAAATACGGCGAGAAGTAGTGCTAAAATCTCCATAATATATGTATTCCAAGTTTAGCAAAATTAAAAAAAATTGGCTAGTTAATCACACTATTAAAACAAATCCTTATTTTTACACATCAATACATCTTTATGAAGAAACATATCCCTAATACAATAACTTTACTCAACCTTGCAAGTGGCATTATTGCCCTATTATTCAGTAGTCAAAACCAACTTGAATATGCCGCTTATTTTGTTATTCTAGGTATTATTTTTGATTTTTTTGATGGTTTTTTTGCTCGAATACTACAGGTTAAAAGTGATTTAGGTTTACAACTTGATTCTTTAGCCGATATGGTAACTAGCGGTGTGGCACCCGGTTTCATTTTATTTCAATTACTCTTACACACAATAACTGACGAAAGTATTGGATATTACTTACAACATCTTAATGAACTGGGTTATTTACCTTTTGTTAGTATATTAATTCCGTTAGGTGCCGCCTATCGTTTGGCTAATTTTAATATTGATACACGTCAGACGACTAGTTTTATAGGCTTACCCACACCCGCATTGACCCTTTTTATTATTTCACTTCCACTACTAAGTAAATACGGAACTTACCAATGGGCTATGGATTTAGTAACTGATTCCTATTTTTTGGTAGTTGTCAGCCTTTTAGGAAGTATAATGATGAACAGTAAGTTTTCGCTTTTTTCCTTAAAGATATCAGACTATAAATCAAAGGAAAATCGTATCAAATACCTATTTATTATCGGAGCAGCTATTTTGTTAGTTACCTTACAAGTAACGGCAATTCCTTTGATAATCTTATTCTATATAACGCTTTCAGTCTTAAATAACTTGACCAACCAATCTATTTAAAGAGACGTTCCTTTAAAATAAAATTTTGACCGAGGTATACCTTTTTAACTAATTCATCTTCTGCTAGTTCCTTGGGTGTTCCCTCTTTTAAAATGCCCCCTTCAAACATCAAGTAGGTTCTATCGGTAATAGCTAGAGTTTCTTGAACATTGTGATCGGTAATTAATATCCCAATATTTCTATCTTTTAGATGTGCAACAATATTTTGTATATCTTCTACCGCAATTGGGTCAACCCCAGCAAAGGGCTCATCCAACAAAATAAATTTAGGATCAGATGCTAGAGCACGAGCAATTTCTGTACGTCTACGTTCACCACCAGATAACAAATCACCTCTGTTTTTTCGGACATGACCCAAACTGAACTCATCAATAAGTGCTTCTAATTTTTGTCTCTGTTCTTGTTTGGATAGATTGGTAAATTGTAATACGGCCATAATATTATCCTCTACTGATAATTTTCTAAAAACTGAGGCTTCTTGCGCTAAATAGCCAATTCCTTTTTGAGCTCTTTTATACATCGGATCTTGTGTAATATCTTCATTATCGATAAAGATTTTACCTTCATTAGGAGCAATCATACCTACAATCATATAAAAAGAAGTGGTCTTTCCAGCCCCATTGGGGCCTAACAAACCTACTATCTCCCCGCGTTCAACCTCAATAGATACGCCTTTGACCACATATCTGTCTCCATATTTTTTTTTGATGTTCTCTGCTCTTAATTTCATATTAATCGAATCAATTACATTAGCTAAAATACTTGCAATAATTATACTCTTCTATTAAAAGATAGTTAAACCTATCTCTTTAGTCTTGATTTTTGTTTATTTCCGCTATGTTTAAAACGGTTATGTGTCCAAAAATAATAACTGGGCTCTTTTCGTATTTGTTTTTCCAACTTTTCTAAAAATATATCGGTAATTTTATAATCATCATAAGTTCTAGGATGCTCCGTTATTAACTCAAAACTAGCTACGTAATACCCTCTTTTATATTTTTCAACCTCTACATACACTACAGCAAAATCATGCTTTTTGGCCAACATTTCCGCTCCGGTATGAATGGGCACTTCTACTCCCAAAAAGGTATTCCAATAAAAGGTTTTACGAAGTTGGGGCGATTGATCACTAAGTAATGCATATAGACTTAAAACAGAATGCTTTGCATTAAAATTCATGGTGTTCATCGTTTCCGATTTCATAACCATTTTGCCACCGAATCGCTCTCTGGAATCTTTTATTTTTTTATTAAATATTTTATTTTGAACTTTGGTGTACGTCACTACAAACTCATGTGTAATGAATAAACTGAGTTGAGCAGCCCATTCCCAATTGGCATAATGACTACCAATTAATATAATAGACTTATTTTTTTTTGCCAAATCAGTAATGACCGAAAGGTTCTTAAATTTATAATGTAAGGCCAAATCCTTTTCGGATATAGTAAAAGTTTTGATCATTTCCATAAATATGTCCACAAAATGATGGTAAAAGCTTTTTCGAATTGCTTTGAGTTCCGTAATACTTTTATCAGGAAAAACAAGCTGTAAATTTTTCAAAACCAACTTTTTTCTATATCCAATTAAATAATAAACAATTAAAAAAATAAAATCCGAAAAGACGTACAAAATCGGGAAAGGAGCTTTAGATATAAGCCAGATAAACGGGTATATTATATAAAAAACTATTCGTTGCATACGAGTGCAAATATCGTATTTAATTTTATCTTTGGAGTACTAAATTTACTAAACACGCAACTTTTATGAATAAAATTACACTTGGCATTATCATTCTTAATGTGTTGCTATCTCTCAAAGGATTTAACGATTCTCTTTTTTTTGATAAATACAAATTCCAAGTAGGATCAATTAAACGGAAAGAATATATTCGGCTATTGAGCTCAGGTTTTTTACATGTTGACTTTAATCACTTATTATTCAACATGTTGACATTATATTTCTTTGCTGATTATTTAATAGGAACCATAGGTGTTCCTCACTTTTTACTCATCTATTTCACTAGTTTATTGGCTGGTAATATCTTGAGTTTTTTATATCATAAAGATGAAGATTATTATAGTGCTGTTGGTGCATCCGGTGCCGTATCCGGTGTCCTTTTTGCTTTTATTCTCTTATATCCTAATGAGAAAATTTATATTATGTTTATTCCCATTGGCATTCCGGCTTTTATTGTTGGAGTAGCCTATTTAGCCTACACTATTTTTGGCATGAAAAGACAGCTTGGTAATATTGGGCATTCGGCACATTTGGGAGGTGCTCTAGCCGGCTTACTCACCTTAGTCACCTTACACCCTGCATTATTCTATACTAGAACTACAACCTTACTTCTATTATCAATACCTTTAGTTATATTTTTATTCTTTGGAAAAAGATTAGAACAATGATTATTAAAGAAATTCAAGCTGCAGAAACCTACGCACTTCGTATAGAAGTATTACGTAACGGAATCTCTAAAAATTATAAATTTGAAGGTGATAATGATAAAAGTAGCTTTCATATAGGTGCATATTACAAAAATAAGCCTATTGGTATATGTACCTTCATAAAGAGAACATATCCTAGCATTCATAACAAACATGCTTATCAATTAAGGGGTATGGCCGTACACCCTGAACATCAAAAAAAAGGAGTTGGAAAAAAAATGATTCGTTATAGTATAGAACTCCTACTGAGCAAAGATTGTCCTATATTATGGTGTAATGCACGTGAGGTAGCGGTAGGCTTTTATAAAAGAATAGGATTTCAATGTATTGACAAACCTTTTAACATACCCGGAATAGGCTTACATTATGTAATGTATAAGAAACTCTAATCCTTTTGTACCACTCACTATTAAAATCCATAAAAAAACCTCACTACAAAAGTAATGAGGTTTTAATACGATAAAAGAAAGGCGGCGACCTACTCTCCCACATAAATGCAGTACCATCGGCGCTA
>JANTFW010000120.1 GCA_024763245.1 Flavobacteriaceae bacterium
GCCCCAAATTCACTCAAATTATCCAGATAGTTCTCATAAATTTGGATTGCCTATGAGCTAATTATCTGAAACTGTGAGCAAAGCTTAGGTCGAACTCCGGTTTATATTATTTTCAAAAATACTGGTAACTGATCCAATAGCACTTAAATGTACTTGCTATTTAAATAATATTGACGTAAGTTTGCATTCTGTATTCTTGCAAATCATAATACTATGAAAAAAAAGCTTTTAGTATCTTTAGTCGCTAGCATTTTTTTTTCGTTTAATGGGCTAGCACAAGTTGGTGTTGGTACGCTAACTCCAGATGATTCATCGATTCTTGAAGTAAAAAGTACCGACAAAGGGATGCTTATCCCAAGAATGACACAAACGCAACGCAATGCTATTTCAACGCCGGCAACGGGCTTGATGGTCTATCAAATAGATGCAACAAGTGGCTTTTATTTTTATAATGGAAGCACTTGGATTCATTTTGTTGACACAACCACTAGTGTTGAAAAAATAGATGATTTAGCAGATGCTCAAAACAATAATACCACAAACAATCTTATGATTGGACATGCTGGATTTTCAGGTACTTACTATAACAAATATTGTACAGCTTTGGGTATTGGTGCAAATGACAATCCAAATACAGATAACTCTGTTGATTATTATGGTGATGATAATACAGCTATAGGTTATAATGCGCTAACAAGTAACACTATTGGAACTGATAATACAGCAGTAGGTATGGAAGCACTTACATCAAATACCACGGGAAATTACAACACGGCAATAGGTGTTAATGCCTTGTACTCAAATGATAGTGGAGGAAATAATACGGCGTTAGGTGAAAATGCATTGACTTTTAATACTTCCGGTAGTAATAATACTTCAACCGGTTATATATCCTTACATAAAAACACAATAGGAAGTTACAATACGGCTGATGGAACACGAGCACTACACGCAAATACCGAAGGAAATAATAATACCGCACAAGGATATAATGCGTTATCCCATAATTTGACTGGTAATAATAATTCGGCACAAGGTGTCGAGGCTTTGGGAGCGAACACTACAGGAGACAATAATACGGCACAAGGTAAAGACGCTTTAAAAGCAAATTCAACAGGCACAAATAATACGGCGCAAGGAATGGGAGCATTACAAAGGAATACAGAAGGTTATAGTAATTCCGCTCAAGGTATGGGCGCACTAGCATATAATACCAAAGGTCATAATAATTCGGCACAAGGAACGAATGCCCTTTTCTCTAACACCGAAGGGGATAATAATACGGCACAAGGAGCAAATGCCTTATATTCAAATACCACTGGTGGATATAATTGTGCACAAGGGGAAAGAAGTTTGTATTTTAATGAGACCGGTAATTATAATGTAGCACAAGGTATTCGATCTCTTTACAAAAACACTACGGGAAATAATAATCTGGCGCAGGGTTATAAGGCTTTAGCAGGTAATATAGATGGTAAACAAAATATAGCCCAAGGTAATGAAGCAGGTCACTTTATTGCGGATGGTGTGACAGAAAACACCACAGGAGATTATAATACTTTTATTGGTCCAAGTACAAAAGCGAATGCAGACAATGACCAAAATGAAATTGTAATTGGATACAATACGACCGGCATCGGATCAAATTCTGTGGTTATTGGAAATAATAGTATTACTAAAACTATTCTTAAAGGAGATGTTGGTCTAGGTACATTAACGCCTGCTGAAAAGCTAGAAGTTAATGGACATATTAGAATGACGGATGGAAATGAGGGCTTAGGAAAAATAATGGTTTCTGATGCCAATGGTAGAAGTAGTTGGACAGCAACATCAGCTTTAAGTTTGGGTTCTATCAACACCCATTCCGACGTTGATACATCCACTTCGACACCAACTAACGGACAAATGCTAAGTTGGAATGGGAGTAATTGGACACCTAGCAACAATAAATATGTATCTTCCATAAATCTTTGGAGTAGTAATTCCTATACTATGAATACTACTTCCGGATCTGACTTATCTAATATTGAAGCAGCGCTGGAGCCAAGCATCTATAATTCTTCAGGAAATATAGAAGTAAAATTAGTAATACGTTATTCTGCCAACACGGCAACTACAACAAATTTTCAATTAAGAACCCACGATGGAACTACAGAAACCTATCCCATTACAAATACAGATTCTTGGGCTTGGGCTACAACACAAACCGGAGGAGTTATATCAAGTGAATGGAAATCTTGGTCAGCGGGAACTAATGCTCAAGAGATTCATTTATTTGGATGGGTTGATACTAATTCAATTACTATTACTAACGTACAATTATTGGTAAGGTCTCAGTAATTTGTTCGATAAATTAAGTTGGTGTTAAATATACTCCCTTATAGTCACAGATTCTCAAATAGACTATACTTCAAAAAAAGAATAAGAAAATAATCAAAAGATTGATGCTGTAAAGAATCAGTTCTTCCACTCTAGAGTCTCCATCATCTTCATCATATCATTCTTAATATAATCAACAGCCGGATAAATAGAATCGTAATTGGGTCTAACGTCAAAATAAAGTGCGGCTGTTAAAACGTGCTTACTACTATCGGTAACGTGAAACTGGATATTGGAAGCACTTTGTCCTTGAACTTCAAACAAAACACCATATACTTTATGTTCCTTATCATCGAACGGATGCGGAATAATAGCATCAGCCTTAACCGTGTGTTTGGTCGTTAATTTATCGGCCTCACTTAAAATTTGTTTTAAATTGTTATGCACGTGTCTATAGGTAATAAATACGGTAGCCCTTAATTTTGGATACACCACTTCAGCTTTACAACCGGGTTCAAACTGTATTTTACTCTCTTTAGAAATAGCAAATGAATAAGGGCAGTTATTCCTAAACCTGTGGTATTCGGCAATAGGATATTCCAAGTATAAAAAAGATTTTGGTTTTGGAAACACATCGTCCTGACACGAGATAAGTGCATCACTTAGCAAAAAAAGCAGTACTATAAAAAATATATAACTGGGGTGTTTTCCCATAGATTGGTTTAGGTTAAGAGACTACAAAACGCTTAGTCGCCTTTTTTAGTATTAAAAAGGTAAATCATCGGCTTCGTCCTCTGTATTTCGCTCCGGTTGCTTTGGGCTGGGTTTAGCAACAGGTTTTGCGGTTTGTGCACCTTGCCCCTCCTCTCTCTTGTTACTTAAAAAAGTTAAATCTCTAACATGAATCTCTGTAGTATAACGCGTTTGACCATCTTCGCCTGTCCATTGTCGGGTTTTGATACGCCCTTCACAATAAATTTTATCTCCTTTGGTCAAATATTTTTCACAAGTTTCTGCCAATTTATTACGAACCACAATATTGTGCCATTCCGTAGTCGTAATACGTTCACCATCCTTATTGGTGTAACTTTCATTAGTAGCCAAAGGGAATCTTCCTATGGCGTTTCCTCCTTCAAAATAATGCATTTTTACCTCGTCTCCTAAATGCCCTATAAGCATTACTTTGTTCAATGTTCCATTCATATCTATTTGTTTTTTATTCGGTCAAAGTTACAAAAAATACCTCAAATTTTTGCTGCAACAAAATCTTCTATAAAATTATGAATAACAATGGGCACAGGATATTTTTGGACCTCTTGCCAAGAAAGGCTTGGAGCATCCCAAGAGCCACAAGACAACACCCAAAACTGTATGTGTAAATGCTGGTGAGATAATTTATGAACACAGGTTTTGGGATAGAACAAAGTCAAGGTAAATCCTTTATCTTTAGTAAACTCTTGAAAAAGGGTCTGTTTAAAAAGGTCTTTATAGCCAATTTCTTTCTCCGTTTCTACAAGTGGAAACTGATACAGATTTCGCCAAATTCCTTTTTCTTTGCGCTGTGTTAAAACGGTCTTTTGGTCTGAGGTATGTACTACCAAATAATTTAAAAACCGGTTTTTGATTTTAGTTTTTTTATCCTTTTTTGGCAATTTAGATACTTGATTTTTTTGTAAAGCAACACATGCATCCGATAAAGGACAATGCATACAGTCTGGTGATTTTGGAGTACATTGCAATGCCCCAAACTCCATTATAGCTTGATTAAACACACTTGGGTCTTTCAAATCTATAAGTTCCCGTGCCAAATCTTTAAATTCCTTTTTTGCTTTTGAGGAGTTAATCGGAGTTGCTATTCCAAAAAATCGTGCTAAAACCCTAAATACATTCCCATCTATGGTTGGTGTTGGTAAATTATATGCAAAAGAAGCAATTGCTGAAGCCGTATAATCACCAACTCCCTTAAGTTTTAAAAGTTCTTCATAAGTCTTGGGGAAAATACCTTTTAGGGTATTGGAAACATATTGAGCTGTAGTGTGTAAATTTCTAGCACGTGAATAGTAACCCAAACCCTGCCACACTTTAAGGATATCTTGTTCTGAAGCTTTAGCCAAATCATGAACACTGGGGTATTTTTCAACAAAGTGCTTGAAATAAGGTAAACCTTGAGCCACTCGCGTCTGTTGTAAGATAATCTCCGAAAGCCAAATTCTATAAGGATCTTTGGTGGAACGCCAAGGTAGATCACGTTTGTGATCTTGATACCAATCCATAATAATTTCTGAAAAACCGTTTTTCATTATAAGGCGCAAGATACTTTTTTTCTCTTGTTACAACAATTCGGCTTTATGTATAGTTTGTTAACAAAAAAATAAAGTCTTAGCGTTTTAAAAATTATTAGACAGGCTTTCTTATATTTGCATTACCTAAAATAATATGGCCAAAAAATCGAACAAACTTAAAAAAAAGCTAACCAACAAATACCGTATGGTTATCTTAAATGAAGACACTTTTGAAGAGCGGTTTTCATTCAAATTATC
>JANTFW010000121.1 GCA_024763245.1 Flavobacteriaceae bacterium
GATGTTTTAGAAGATTTGGGTTGGCAGGTAGAATATGCCTGGACAAAAGAGACTTTTGGCGAAGATGGTCTGCTCGGCAGA
Organism: Flavobacteriaceae bacterium; assembly: GCA_024763245.1. Lineage (GTDB taxonomy): Bacteria > Bacteroidota > Bacteroidia > Flavobacteriales > Flavobacteriaceae > DQTL01. The sequence goes on from JANTFW010000121.1 coordinate 82, forward strand.
GAAGACAAATCGGAAGTAATTCTTAAACGCTATTTGTTACAAGCCCTAAAACAGCTAAACCCCGGTTTACCCAATGTTGCCTATCAGCATGCCATTGACCAAATCAGCCAAAAAGCAGCCGATAAAAAATTAGTTCAAATCAATAAAGAAAAATATGATTTATTAAAAAATGGTGTAGATGTAAGTTTCACCAATGAAAAAGGCGAACTGGTAAGGAAAAAACTAAAAGTCTTTGATTTCGACAATCCCGAAGAAAATCATTTTTTGGCGGTTCGTCAGTTAGAGGTTGTTGGCGAATTATACACCCGCAGACCCGATATTGTAGGTTTCGTAAATGGTGTTCCCTTGGTGTTTTTTGAGTTGAAAGCCCACCATACCGATTTGCGAAACGCTTATACCGATAATTTAACCGATTATAAAGATACGATTCCGCATGTTTTCTATTCTAATGCATTTATCATTTTAAGCAACGGAACAGATGCAAGAGTAGGAACGGTAACAAGTCCGTATAAATTTTTTACCGAGTGGAAACGAATTGAAGAAGACGAAGAAGGGATAGTAAGTTTAGACACAATGCTTCGGGGAACTTGCGACAAAACCCGCTTAATGGATTTATTCGAGAATTTTATTCTTTTTGATAATTCAGCAGGCGATTTAATAAAAATATTAGCAAAAAACCATCAGTTTCTTGGTGTTAATAAGGTTTTGGAGAAAGTAAAAAATATAGAAGACCTTAAAGGGAAACTTGGTGTATTCTGGCATACACAAGGCAGCGGTAAATCCTATTCAATGGTTTTTATTGCTCAAAAAATCCACAGGAAATTTGGCGGTAGTTATACCTTTTTATTAGTAACCGACAGAACAGAATTAGAAAGACAACTTTATGATACTTTTACAGGCGTTGGAGCCGTAACCGAGAAAAATGTACGGGCAAAAAGCAGAGACCATTTACGCGAGTTGCTCAAAGAAAATCACCGTTATGTTTTTTCGTTAATTCATAAATTTTCAATCGACAAGAAAAAAGAGAGTGAATATCCGCTAATAACCGAAAGAAGCAATATAATCGTAATTTCAGACGAAGCCCACCGAACACAAGCGGGAACATTTGCCCGAAATATGCGATTTCACGGTATCCCAAATGCTTCATATCTTGGTTTTACAGGAACACCGATTATCAAAGAAGAGTTAGAGCTTACAAAAAATATTTTTGGTGAGTATGTTTCTATCTACGATTTTAAACGAGCCATTGATGATGGTGCGACACTTCCTTTGCGTTATCTGAATAGAGGCGAAAAATTGGGGATAGAAAATCCGCAATTAGACGAAAAAATGGCAGAATTGATTGAAAATGAAGATTTGGATGAAGACCAACGCAGAAAATTAGAGCGAGAATTTAAAAGGGATTATCCTGTTCTTACTTCCGAAAAGCGGTTAGATGCAATTGCAAAAGATTTGGTTTGGCATTTTAACGAAAGAGGCTATCAGGGAAAAGCAATGTATGTTGCTATTGATAAACCGACTGCCGTTAGAATGTATGATTTGATGATGAAATATTGGCCGGATTATATTTCTGAATTAAAAGAACGGATAAAAAATGCCCAAGACCAGCAAGAAGAATTGCAACTAAAACGAAAACTCAAAAAAGTTGAGGAGACAGAAGTTTGTGTAGTGGTAAGTCCGGAACAAAATGAAGTGGACAAATTCCGTAAAATGAAATTGGATATTGCACCACACCGCAAAAAAATGGTTGAACGGGATTTAGAAAAAGAATTTAAAGACGAAGAAAATCCGTTTCGTTTTGCTATTGTTTGTGCAATGTGGATTACAGGATTTGATGCACCTTGTGTTTCTACTGTTTACCTCGATAAGCCAATTAAAGGGCATACTTTAATGCAAACCATTGCCCGGGCAAACCGTGTTTACGATGATGAAAAAGAAAATGGTTTGATTGTAGATTATGGCAATGTTTACAAACAACTTGAAAAAGCCTACTCTGTGTATGGCGAAGGTGACAAAGGTAGTTCCGGTGGCGGCAAAACAACCGGTGGAGAAGGTGGCGAAAGTCCGGTTGAGAAATTGGCAAAATTGGCTAACGAATTGAAAGAAAGTGTTCGAGCAACAAAAGGATATTTAAAAGAACTTGGATTTAACTTGTCTGATTTGATGAATGCTAAGCCAATGGAGAAATTAGCGAAAATTAATGAAGCAACAGATATCGTAACTTTAAACGAAACTACTCGGACCAAATTTGAAATAATGGCTAGAGATGTTTTTAGAAAGTACAAAGCACTTTATCCCGAAGATGAGATAAAACCTTTCATTAAACAATTTAATGCCATTGAAGCAATTTATGACGCATTAAACCAAAAAGTAAAAACGGCCGACATTACAGAAATAATGATGCAGCTTCAAGAAGTTGTAAATGAAAGCGTATTTATAAATGAAGTTGCAGAATCTGAACCTGACTACATTGATTTAAGTAATTTGGACTTTGATAAGTTAAAAGCGGCATTCCAAAAGATTAAACGAAAAAATACAGTCGTATTTGATTTGCAAAAAGCCATTGAAAAGAAGTTGAAACAAATGGTAAAAGAAAATCCTTTGCGATTGGAATTTTACGAGAAATACAAAGAGATTATTGAGGAATACAACAATGGAAAAGATATTAATTCAACTAAAAAAGCATTTGATGATTTAACGGATTTCCTAAGTAATTTGTCGAAAGAAGATAGAAGAGCAATGCGTGAAGGGCTTGACGAAGAAACGCTTGCCATATTTGATTTACTCAAAAAAGATACATTGACCGATAAAGAAAGAGACGAAGTAAAGAAAATAGCAAAACAGACTTTGGAAACCTTAAAAGCAGAGAAATTAAAAGTGGAAAGGTGGAGAGAAAGTACACAGTTGAGAGCACAAGTTAAAACAGCTATTTACGATACACTGTTATGGTTACCTCAAGAGCCATATTCAGAAAATGAAGTTGAGGAAAAAACGAATGTGATTTATCAGCATATTTTTACGAATTATTACGGTGGTGGGAAAAGTGTTTATAATGATAAAGTTGCATAGAATGAAAAGCCCACTCAAAAAACATACACATTGCCAAGTCGCTCGAAAAAGGCAACCGCACGATCTAAAACTTGTCAACAAGTATGCCTTTACCAACGCTGAAAAAGGTATAAAAAAATTGTAAGTAGCAAAAGGATTAACAAAAATTTGCATATCAAAAATAATAATATATTTTTTAATATTATTCCAACCTTGTTAAAAACTTTTGTAATTTTGTAGATTTAATTAAATATTATAGTTATCAGCTTATTTGTATATATATTGATATTTATTGTTAGCCTGGCATTTTTGATTAAATCCAGCGATGTCTTTGTTACCGCAGCTGAAAAAATCGGATTAGCTTTGGGTATTTCTCCATTTATTATCGGGGTAACTATTATAGCATTTGGCACCTCGCTTCCGGAATTAGCAACATCCATTGCATCTGTTTATGCCGGCAGTTCTCAGATAGTCATAGGTAATGTAGTGGGCTCCAATATCACCAATATACTATTGATTATTGGTGTCGTGGCCATTATCGGCAACGGGATTAATCTAAATTATAATATAATGGAGATTGATATGCCTCTACTTCTTGGCTCGGCTATGCTCTTATGGTTTACTTTGATGGACGGGCAGATCGATTACTTTGATGTGGCATTGTTCCTGGTTGCCCTTTCTATATTTTTGATGTATTCTATCAAAAAGAAAAGAGCTAAAATCGAAGATGGAGATAAACTCAAACTATCCTATTTTTTATTTTTGCTGGCAAGCGGTATTTTAATATATTTTAGTGCTGATTTTGTTATTTACGGTCTTAAGGGAATTGCTGAAATAATCAAAATAGACGAATCGGTTATTTCCCTTGGAGCTTTGGCATTAGGGACGTCATTGCCGGAGCTTGTTGTCAGTTTGGCTGCAATAGCTCGAAAGAATCATTCTATTGCTGTGGGAAATGTGGTCGGCTCAAATATCTTTAATACCTATGGGGTTTTAGGAATAGCCTCACTTTTTGGTCCGCTAAAAATCCCTAAAGCAATTATGGAATATTCAATTCCCATGATGGTAGGAATTACTGTGATGTTTGGATTTGTTATGGCATTGCGTAAAGTAAGTAAATGGGAAGGCTATATGCTCATTGTATTTTATGTCTTTTTCTTGTATAGTTTGTATAAAATTGCTCCGGCTGTTAATTGATTAATTTTATAAGTTTATGAATAAAGTAATTATTCTGGATTTTGGTTCTCAATATACTCAACTTATTGCCAGGCGGGTCAGGGAACAAAATGTATTTTGCGAAATATACCCGTATAATAAATTTCCTGACGATGAAAATATATCTGCGGTAATATTGTCAGGAAGTCCATTTTCCGTAAAAGATAAAAACGCTTTAAAAATTGATCTTGACAAGATTATTGGCAAATATCCTGTTTTAGGAGTTTGTTACGGGGCACAGTTTATTACAGATTATTATGGCGGTATTGTCGAGAAATCAGATAAGAGGGAATATGGAAAATCCCATATACATTTTGTTAAAGACGATCCTTTTTTTCAAGGTATTGAAGATAACAATATAGTATGGATGTCCCATGCAGATTCTATAAAACAATTGCCTTCCCGGTTTGAAGTTATTGCAAAAACCAGTTCAATTCCCGTTGCCATTTTTAAATCAAAAGACGGAGCGTTTGAAA
>JANTFW010000122.1 GCA_024763245.1 Flavobacteriaceae bacterium
TAAAGAAAAAATCAGTAAAATAATTGAACGCTTACCCGATTATTTTATAAGAACGCACAGGTCATTTATTGTAAATTCACAGAAGATTAGCAGCTATAACAGAGATGTTATGACACTTGGGAATTATCATATTCCTATCAGCAGAACATACAAGACAGATGTAATACGTTATTTAGGTAATTAAAAAAATAGCACATCGCACAATGAGCAGAAAATATAAATACTACTATACAAAAAAGCCGGCAATAAACCGGCTTTATTCGTGTTGTTTACTTGTTCAAGTAAAAATTATTTAGACCTCTATTCCTTTTACCATCTTATGCCAATACAAATAAGGAAGGATATACTTTTTTAACATAAATAATCGCCAATGTTCTTTAGATGAATCAGAGATTAATAAGCGTTTTAATTTTGGATCGGGTGTAAATTTCTTGTCATAGTCAAACTCCGCAAGAACCAATTTACCGTATCCGGTAATTAACGGACAAGAGGAGTAGCCATTGTATTTTTTATCAGCCAAATTTTGACTTGCTATCAAATGTAAAATATTTCCAACAACAACGGGAACTTGTTTACGAATAGCCGCACCGGTTTTTGCGGTAGGAAGTTCACAAACATCTCCAATTCCAAAAATATTATCGTATGTATTGTGTTGTAGCGTCTCCGCGTTAACAGAAAGCCAACCGGCCTCCGTGGCTAAGGTAGAATTTCGAATAAAATCAGGGGCTTGCTGTGGTGGGGCAAGGTGCATCATATCAAAATGAATTCCTATTCGGTTGTCTTCTTCGGATACCTTTACATCTTTATAATTATATTGAATTTCTTTATCTACGATATCGCCATCTTCTTTTTTAACAACGACACAACCGTCGGAAATATCTTCTTTTACGATTTCGTACCAGGCTATTTGTTCTTTAGCATCAACTTTTACGAGTTTATGATAAAATCGAATATTAATATCCTTTCTATCGATTACTTCCATAAGCGTTTTAGCCACCGGTTTTACGCCAAAAATAACATTACCCGGCATGGCAAATATGATATCGGTATTGGCACGAATACCCGTTTTATTGAAGTGGTCATCTGCTAAATACATAATCTTTTGTGGTGCACCACCACATTTAATTGGGGTTGCCGGTTGTGTAAATAATGCTGTTCCCCCTTTAAAGTTTTTTAGTACTTCCCAAGTATGTTTAGGGTCGGTATAATTACTACAAACTACACCTTTGTCCATAGCTTCGGTCAAACCTTCTACTAAATCAGGAGCAATTTTTAAGCCCGGTGCCACCACTAAGTAGTCATAGGTATATTCACTACCTTCTTTAGAGGTAACTTTATTTTTTTCAGGGTCAAATTTATCGGCATATTCTTTTATCCAAGACACACCATCAGGCATTACAGAAGCCATAGGCCGCATAGATTTATCATAATCGTAATCATTGGCACCCACTAAGGTCCAAATGGGTTGATAAAAATGTTTTTCGGAGGGTTCCATTAATCCAATTTCAATACTAGGATTCTTTTTCTTCATCATGGAGGCTGTCATAATTCCAGCAGTACCACCTCCAATAATGAGAACTTGATGATGTGTTGGCATATTAAAAATTTTTAGTTATTATTAAATAAAGATTACGCAAATAAATAAAAAAAAACCAATATTATGTGATGTAAAACACATAATATTGGTTTGTAAAAATAAAAATTACAGATTTTTAATCTTCTTTATTCTTGTTAGTTGAGCACCCAAAGATAGAATAAAGAGGGCAACTGCTTATAAATGTTGTCAACAACATAATGATAGCAACAGCATACAATACATAGGAAACCCATTCATTTTGAAAACCTCCTTTATACGCAAAATAGGCAGCTACAATGGCAATAATCACGCGAATTATTTTATCAATACTTCCAACATTTTTTTTCATAATTAATTAATTTTAAAATTTCTTAACAAATATACAAATAACAAAAATGCTTTTACGTGATTAGTATCACCAAGGATCGATGTGTTGTATAGCAATACGATTCTTTTTTCTTTAGTTTGATTTCGGTAAAACCCGCCCTGTAGCACAACTAACAAATGATTTTGCTTTTAAGATGGTAGAATTGCAATCGGAAATTTCCGGATACCCTAATGAAATCAGTTTTTGTTTAACACTACCGAGTAAATCAGCTGTCGTTATATTAAAGGAAATCTCTGAAGTTTCAACCGAAACCGACACATCAGAAACACCCTTAATAGAATTAATTCCCCGGGTAACGGTATTGGCACAACCCCCACATTTAAGGTTTTGAATTTTAATGGTGTACATAATTTAGTAGTTTTATTATTCACAAAAGTAATAAATTATATAAAACTACTTTAAAGAAAACCTATTATTTAAGAGTGACCTCCAACCACAATACGCATTATCTTTAGGTTTAATCTAAAAAACTGTACGATTTGATTGATAAAACACACTCTCAAAAAACGGACAAAACGACCGGGCTCCGTCCCATAAGACATGTTACTATAAGGTATGGTATATTTTTTACTTTTTTTCATTTTTACAAACTTAAACTGTTCATTAACTCATTGAATCCGATCTGTTACTCCGGAATTAGCCACCAAAGGGGTTTTAATTTAGCTTTGTATAAAAACATATAGTGCATAAATAACTTCATCCAGTGACCGGCGGTACCAACAACCCCTACCGTATCATTAATACTTCGACCCCATTTAGGATACTTTTCCCAATCTTGAACAATGGGTTTTACAGTCATTACTGCCGCTTGTCCTTTAAACAACCCATAACCGGCTGAAACAATACAAGCAGCACCCATTTTAGCCATAGATGCTCTATGTGGATTATCATTTTTTCCTGTCTTAATCCGGTGTGTAATGTTTTGAGCCACAATTTTACCTATAACTCCCGAGGGCATCCCTGTTCTAGGTGGCGTTGGAAATATTTTTGTGCCATTTGGGCTCTGCATAGGTTTTGACATCGTGTGAGGTGGTGCAAAGGCAATACCCGCAGCATACATAGTATCGAATACGGGACTTTGATAGGTTTCCGGCCAATCTGCAGCACTCCATTCTTCATAAGGCTTTGGCGTATAATCCGCATCAACTTTCATCATCGTATTCGCCGCAAAGACCTTATCCGAAATATCGCTACCATCTTTGGCAAAAGCTTTCATTCCTGATCCTGAAAAACCGGGAATCAACATCGCAAAATCAAACTCTTTAGTATGTTTTTCGCCTCGTAAATTTTCATAATAGGCTTTTCCTTCTTCCACTTTATACACTCCGGCCCTTTTTATCCATCTTATGCCAGATTCTTTTAAAATGGATTCTGTAAAAATTTTAGTTGGTGTGATATAACCATTCCTTTTAACATAGGCGCCTCCCATTCCAAAATCACCCAGTTCATATTCATTAGAAATCCACCAAATATCGGCTAAGTGTGATAATTTTCTTTTGCCCACTTCGAAAGCAATATTTAACACATACTCAAAGGCCGCTCCTTGGCAAGTCGCTAGAGGATGTCCTGTTCCAATTAAAAAGGTTTGCTTTTCTCCATTCTCCATTTTTTTTAAGGCCTTCTCTAAATTTCCCCAAGCGTGATCAGCATGATCGTAGGTACATACCGAGTTGGTAAATTTATCAGGCCCCAAGCCTTCTGTAGCAGAAAAATTTAATTTTGGCCCTGTTGCATTAACTAAATAGTCATAGGTTACAGTATCTTCTTTTCCTTCTTCTTCTCCGGCAACATATTTAATGGTAACATAAGGGGTATCAGAATCTTTATTTCCTTCAGGGTGCAAAGAGATAGCCAAAGCCTGTTTGTATGTTACACCAATTTTTTTATATACCGGAGCTAATGCAAACTTAACTTGATCGGGCTTCATTAATCCTACACCCACCCAGATGTTTGACGGAACCCACTGAAAATTACTATTTGGAGATACCATAACCACCTCGTGTTCTTTCCCCAAATATCTACGAAGATAACTCACTGCAGTATGTCCGGATATTCCGGCTCCTAAAACCAATACTTTTGCCATATATTAAAATTGATTAAAAAAATAAAAAACTAATAAACATAAAAAAGCATACATTTTTTATTAGTTGCGCAAACGTACGATAAACAAGAGATTATTTATGTAATATTTGATACATAAATAATCTCTTGTTTAATAAATAATCTTTAGTTCGCACATAAAACATTAAAAAAGTCTTTAAAGATCTTCTTGAGATTATTTTAAAAATAGTATCTTTGCCGCAATTATTCATAGAAATGATTCAACGAGTTCAAAGTATTTATTTAGCACTAGTTTTTTTACTATCCGGAGGTCTGATCTTTTTTCTAAAAATTGGCAAAACTCAAGGAAATAGCACTACTGATATTTTGAGTTTGTTTCACCATGAATCCTTCATATTAAAAAGTATTAGTATAAGTTTTTGGATTGTTTCTGCCCTAGCACTTGTCAGTATATTTTTGTATAGAAACAGAACCTTGCAGATTACTATTAACCGAATTAACATCTTGATTAACCTTATTTTGTTAGGATTATTAGCCTACTATTTATTAAATTTATCTGGAGAAACAACAGTTTCTATGAAGGGTATTGGGAGTTTTCTACCTTTGCTATCTATAGC
>JANTFW010000123.1 GCA_024763245.1 Flavobacteriaceae bacterium
GATTTGGATTTTTTTATAAAAAGTGCTTACCGGCATAGCCCTTTAATCCAAAAACAAGCCAATCAGGATAAAATTATAGACTTGGATATGGAGCAGTTCAAACGTATTTATAGCGCACCTTCTGTCAATTTGAATGCCAATGTATTGTTTGCCCCCATTATTTCAAACGACAATGGCAAAACAAAATTGGAATTGGTTTCATCAGGCGCAAATAAGTATTACGGCTATGATTTAGGTGCTAGTAATGGCGGACAATATCAAGCTTTGATTTCGGTAAATCAACCTTTATTTACCAAAAATCATCTGGCTGCTCAACAGGATAAAGCAAATCTCTTAAAAGAACAATACAAAAATCGTATAGCACTGTCCAAGTTGGAATTGCAACAAACCGTCACACATCAATATATTTTGTGTTTGCAGTCAAAAAAATTAATTGAAAATGCACAGAAATCAATGGCTGTTTTAGATATACAAATAAAAGAAATGAGACCTTTGGTAAATGCAGGCATTTTAAAATATATCGACTTAAAATTGTTGGAAATGGAATTACAAAACAGCCAAATCGAACAAGAGCGTTTAACTACCGATTATCAGAACAATCTGAATGCCTTGTATTTACTATGTGGTATCTCACCCGAAAAATCGATTGATTTACAAGATATTGATTTGCAAATTTCCAAACCAAAACCGGATCAATCTGTTTTTGAAAAACAATACCAATTGGACAGTTTGCATATCATTTCCGAACAAAAAATAAGCAATTTAAAATATTTACCGCAAGTAAATGCTTTTGGCGATGCCGGCTTAAATGCCACCTACCTGCCTACGCCCAATCGCTTGGGGTTTAGTGTTGGTATTGGACTAACCTGGAATTTATTTGATGGCAATCAGCAAAAAATAAAACAACAACAAGATAAAATCAAATTAGATAATATTGAAATTGACAAGAATTATTTTATCAATCAAAATGCCATCAGAAAACAAAATTTATTGCAACAAATGAATAGTTTGGATACCCAACTGGATTTATTAGATAAACAATTAGCAGAGTATCAAAAATTATTGGCGTTGTATCAAGCGGAAATTAAAGATGGTTTAGTATCGATTCTGGAACTGAAAACCTTAATTAAGGAAATCAACCTGAAAAAACAATCAAAAATCAATATCCAATTATCCAAACAGATTTTAATCAATGCCTATAATTATTGGAACCATTAAAAAAATAAAGAAGATGAAGAAACTCGCATATATTGCCCTAGTACTTATGATTTTGCAGTCTTGTAAGCAAAAAGCACCACTAGAAATCAATACAGCCTTACCCCTTCCGGAAGTGCAAATCACCCATCCAATCGAAGGAAATATCCAAGAGAATGAGCAAGTAAATGCTCAGGTTGTTTTTCTAAATAAAACTGCTGTGACGGCACCTATCACCGGCTATGTTACTAGGGTCAACACAAAATTAGGGAACAAAGTCCACAAAGGGCAATTGCTCTACAAAATACAAACCAAAGAAAGTCGTGCCTTGCAAAAATCCAATTTAAAACCGTCAGGGCAATTTGGCATGGTGTCTGTATATGCCCCGGCAAGCGGTTATGTCAGTTCACAAATGATACCGGATGCAGGAACATTTGTCAATGAAGGAAATGAATTGCTTTCTATCATAAAAAACACGGATTTAGCCATACAGGTCAATGCGCCTTTTGCTTTGAGTAAACTCATCAAGGGACGAAAAAACATAGAAGTTGAATTGCCGGACAAAGAAGTAAAAGCAGCTTATTATTATAAAACAGTACCCACCGTAGATGCTGTTTCTCAAACCCAAAAAATACTTTTCAAACTCAAAAAATATGAACCTTTACCGGAAAACCTGAATGTGCTGATTAAAATACCTGTTACTAAAAAAAGTAATAGCATTTTATTACCCAAACAAGCGGTTTTAACTAATGAAACCCAAGATAAATTTTGGATAATGAAAGTTAATAATCAGAATTTAGCTATTCAAGTACCTATTAAAAAAGGTTTGGAAAATAAAACTGAAATTGAAATATTACAACCGAAATTAGATTTAAAAGATAATATTATCCTATCAGGTGCTTATGGATTACCGGATAGCACGAAAGTAAAAATTGTGAAATAATGGATAAAATATTTGTAAAATATAAAAGCCCGATTGCCATTATATTACTATTAGTTTTAGTATTAGGTGGCTACGCATATAAAACCCTAAACACATCCTTATTTCCAAATGTAACCTTCCCTAAAATAAAAATTATAGCGGATAATGGGTCACAACCCGTTGATAAAATGATGGTTACCGTTACCAAACCCTTGGAAAACGCCATTAAACGGGTAGAAAATCTAAAACTCATCCGCAGTATTACCAGTATGGGCTCTTGCGAAATTTCCGCTTTTATGGATTGGGGATCGGATATAGATGTCGATAAACAACGCCTGGAATCCAGAATCAATCAAATTAAGAATGATTTGCCATCAAATGTGCAAATAACAGTCGAAAAAATGAACCCTTCCATTTTGCCTGTTATGGGATATTCTTTGCAGTCTGACACCAAAAATCAGGTTGAATTGAAAATGATTGGAGAATATATCGTAAAACCTTATTTGTCCCGAATAGATGGCGTAGCAGCCGTAGAGGTAATCGGTGGAAAAACCAAAGAATATCAGATTATTCTCAATCAAAAAAAATTAAGCACACTAAAACTCCGTCCACAAAGTATTATTGATGCCATTCAACAAACCGGTTTTATCAAATCCAACGGTTATACAGTGGACTACAAACGCTTATATTTAACGGTAACCGATGCCAGTATAAAAAATAAAAAGCAATTGGAAAACCTGGTGATTTTTGATGATGCCAAGCGTAAAATAAGCCTAAAAGACATTGCTGATATAAAAATTTCAGAAAAAACCGAATATATAAAAATTAATGCCGATGGTAAAAACGTACCCTTAATTGCCGTATTAAAACAACCCAACAGCAACCTTATAAAAGTTGCGGATAAAGTATCCCAGGATGTAAAGTCACTAAATAAGATTTTGCCGAAAGGAGTTACATTAAAAAAATATTACAATCAGGCAGATTTTGTAGGAGACAGTTTAAAAAGCATCATAGATGTACTATGGATTGGATTATTATTAGCTATTATAGTTGTGATCTTGTTTTTACGCTCATTGAAGGCAAGTAGTGTTATGTTGTTTACTATACCCGTCACATTAGGATTAACTTTTATAATTATGCAAGCGTTGGGTTATGACTTAAACATTATGACCATAGGTGCCATTGCTGCTGCCATAGGATTAATTATAGACGATGCTGTAATTGTCATAGAACAAATTCACAGAACACATGAAGAATTCCCGAAAGAAACGGCAACTTCTTTGGTTGGCAAAGCAATTAAATTCTTATTTCCTGCAATGATAAGTTCCTCTTTAAGCACCATTGTTATTTTTTTACCATTTATTTTAATGACCGGAGTAGCTGGAGCTTATTTTGGTATTTTGACGGAAACCATGATTATAACTCTGGCTGTTTCATTTTTTGTTACCTGGCTTGGTCTTCCTGTTATTTATTTATTATTTTCAAAAAAGAAACAAAAAGAAACAAAAGCCCATCAATTCAAAGAACGAAAGTGGATACTATTTTTTATTAAAAACCCCTTCATTTCTTATCTTTTCATCATACTTTCTATTATAAGCATTGTAATTATCATTCCGAAATTAGAAACCGGATTTTTACCACAAATGGATGAAGGCTCTATTATTTTAGATTATAACAGTCCACCGGGCACTTCCTTGGAAGAAACGGATAGAATGCTTTCAGAAGTAGATGCCATTTTGGATAAAATACCGGAAGTAAAAGCGTATTCACGCAGAACTGGTACCCAAATGGGTTTCTTTATCACCGAACCAAACAGCGGTGATTATCTAATCGAGTTGAAGAAAAAAAGAAACAAAACTACCGAAGAAGTAACCGATAATATTCGTCAAAAAGTAGAAGCTTCTATTCCGGCATTAACCGTTGATTTTGGTCAGGTAATAACAGATATGTTAGGTGACTTGATGAGCAGTGTGCAACCGATAGAAATCAAAATATTTGGCACAGACCATCAAAAATTGCAAGAATTATCACAATTGGTCGCCCAAAAAGTAGAAAATGTCAAAGGTACGGCAGATGTTTTTGACGGCATTGTCATTGCAGGACCGATGCTACAAATTCACCCCAAAGAAAGTATTTTAAAGCAGTACGGTTTATCGGCAAATGACTTACAAATGCAAATTCAAACCTATCTAGATGGCACAGTGGCAGGTTCTATTTTAGAAAAAGAGCAATTAACCGATATTCGTGTCCTACAAGCCAATCATTCCAAAATTCCGATTGAACGATTAAAGCGTGC
>JANTFW010000124.1 GCA_024763245.1 Flavobacteriaceae bacterium
TTTCCCAACATTAAGAAATCAGGGTTTTGAAAATTTTCAGGTACTTTAGGGTTAAAATCGGCTAAGACATTCAATTCTGTTGTAAGGGTATCCCTAACATTGAGGTCGTTGTGATATTTTCCACTCCAAAAAAAAGTTTTTCCTTCTTCAATTATTTCAATTCCGGAAGTATCGATATTCTTTTCTTCTAGTTTATCTAAAAACGATTTTGGGAAATCACCACCTACCACAGAAACAATACCGCTACTGACATGATATTGTGATGCGGCTAATGAAATGTAGGTGGCAGCACCACCTAATATTTTATCTGTTTTTCCAAATGGGGTTTCTATTGCATCGAAAGCAACTGTCCCGACAATTAAAAGTTTGCTCATGCGTTTTATTATTGTGTATTTTTGCAAAAATACTATAATTCCATGAGTTATAGGTAAAATTGGTCACTAACAAATCGAAACAGGTATATGACAATTAAAGAAATACAATTTGAGATTATTGAAGAATTTGCTTTTTTTGATGATTGGATGGAACGCTATGAATATATTATTGAACTAGGAAAAACACTTCCCGAAATAGCACCGGCTTATAAAACAGCGGATAATTTGATTAAGGGCTGCCAGTCTAATGTTTGGCTTTATGCAGAGTTAAAAGAGGATAAAATAGTATTTACAGCGGATAGCGATGCCATTATTACCAAGGGGATTGTCGCTTTATTGTTGCGGGTTTATTCTAATCAAACTCCCAAAGCTATTCTTGAAACCAGTCCGGATTTTATTGATAAAATAGGATTAAAAGAGAACCTATCACCCACAAGAGCCAATGGCTTATTAGCTATGGTTAAACAGATTAAATTGTATGCATTAGCTTTACAATCTAAATAGTAACCTAATGGTTCGTAACGGCCTTTGGTAAGGTAAAATAAATGTGTAAGCTCACCATTTTTTTAAAAATAGTTGCAATCCTATAGTTAAAAAACTATTTTTGCCCTTATTTAGAATCATTATAAATGGAAAATACATTAGATACTGAAGCATTGACGAACGAGATTATTGCTGTAATAAAAACGATTTTTGACCCTGAAATACCGGTTGATATCTATGAATTGGGATTGATATATGATGTTTTTATCAACAAGGAAAGAAAGGCTGTAAAAATAATTATGACTTTGACCACACCTAATTGTCCTGTTGCAGAATCCTTACCTCAAGAGGTAAAGGATAAAGTAGGGGATATTGATGGTATTGAAGAAGTGGTTTTGGATCTTACATTTGATCCGCCGTGGACACAAGAAATGATGAGTGATGAGGCAAAATTGGCACTAGGTTTTCTGTAAATCATAGTGGATAAATAGCTTCTTAACGGATTAATTGCAAGATTGATAATAAAGTGTATTTTTGCCCAAAATTTAAAACTCAAAAAAATGAATTATTTACAAAAAAATGGATTTATGGCTCGTAGAGGAATACTGACCTTGTTAGTGTTGTTGAGCTCAATGACTTTCTTTGCTCAAGAAGAGGAAGCTCCTAAAGACGGTTGGACAAAAGGAGGTAATTTTAGCCTGCTGTTAAATCAATCTTCTTTCAAAAACTGGGTGGCCGGTGGTGATAATGCCTTTGCCGGAAACGTATCTATTAATTATGATGCCAACTTGGTAAAAGGAGAATGGACTTGGGACAACAAATTTATTGTTGCCTATGGATTGGCCAATTCAGAATCTAAAGGAACGATTAAAACAGACGACCGCATTGAGATTAACTCATTGGCAGGAAGAAAGGCAAAAGGAAATTGGTATTACTCTATGTTTGCTAATTTTTTAACCCAATTTACCAATGGCTACGATTATGCAGTTTCGGATGAAATTGCAATTTCTAAAGCATTTGCACCGGCTTATTTATCGTTTGGTCCCGGTATGTTATGGAAAAAATCGGATAATTTTAAAATTAATATTTCTCCGGCAACGGGTAAGTTAACCATCGTTACGGATGAAACCTTATCCAATGCAGGAATGTATGGTGTAGATCCGGGAGAAACCCTGCGTACAGAATTAGGATTTTATGTAGGCGCTTATCACAAAGCCGATATTATGAAGAATGTTTCTTTAGAAAATATCCTAAATTTATATTCAAATTATTTGGATAACCCACAAAACATAGATATTGGTCATCAACTAAATTTGGTGATGCAGGTTAATAAATACATATCGGCAAATCTGGGTTTACATACTATTTATGATGACAATATGATCCAAAAAACACAGTTTAAAGAAGTATTTGGTATAGGATTTAATTACAAGTTCTAAGCTGTTCTAAAATAGAATATAAAAAAACACTTATTAGAGGATTCTAGTAAGTGTTTTTTATTGTTACTTATTGATAATAGGTAATTGTTCTTTTTTCGACACTTACTTTTTTTCCTTTTTCAAAACTGGTACGTTCTGTCCAGTTGTCATGTTCATCATATTGGTATTGATACGATTCAAAATAAGTAAGGGCACCGGAAGCATCGTGTTTTTTTAAACCGGTTTTATCTCCTTTAGTATTGTATTCATAGGTTATCACACTAAATAATTCCCCTATTGCATTGAATTCTGATTTTTTGATTTGTTGTTTTTGTGAGTTGTAAGCATAGAGCTCTTTTGTTGTACCAATTCTCACTTTTTTAGCGATTTCAATTAAATTTCCGACAGCATCATATTGATAACTCTCTTTCATCGTATAATTAATACTAGGGATTAATTTGTGTGTGGCACTTAGTTGACCTTTGGCATTATAGAGATAGGTTGTTTGAAACTGAAGTTTACCGGCATTGTTGATTTTTTTTTGAGTGCTGACACGTCCTTGTTCATCATATTCGTAGGTAGTTATTTTATCTGGATTTCCTATAGCATTAAAAAAAGTTTCACGAATTAGCAGCCCATCTTTGATTTCGTAAATGATTTTCCCAAGTAGTTTAGAATCGGCATCATAATTATCTATTTCAGTTAAAACACCATCTGTATTAAAAATTTTTTTCGCCGCATATTTTTGTACCGGTTCTTCGTTTGGATTTTTCGTAATAAATGTTTTTACAATGTAATAATGAAGTTTTCCTTTTAGATTTTCCTGTTGTAAATTGTACTTAGTTTGTTGCGAAAAGGTCTGAAAACAAAGCAAAAAGCTAAAGAGAGAGATAAATAATTTCATAAGTAATACTTTAATTGGTTATTCAAAGATAGTATTTTTCATTAATAGCAATGAATGGTATTTTATTAACCAAAAGTAATACCAAAATGGAAAAAGTAATTTTTAATCGGAATTACGAAGCAAATCCTCGTATAAAATAGTAAACACCTGTTGTTTTAATGTGTTTTTATCCCTAACTACTTCTAGACCTTGTGTGGAAATTGGGGCATGAATCTTTACACGTAGTTTTCCGGGACCTCCACTAAAAAAAGTGTACGAAAAACGTTTTTTACAATCATAAAAACTAATAGGTACAATTGGAATTTGGTGTTCAATAGCCAATACAAAAGCACCGTTTTTAAAATCACTTAACACTACGCTTTCATCTTCCGGGACTAATCCTTCTGGAAAAATACAAACACTCAATCCCTTTTCAAGGCGTTTTTTTGCTTCTTCAAATACCTTTCGTCGGCTGGCAGCACTACTTCTATCGACCATAATACTGGTTCGTTTAAAAAAATAGCCAAATAGAGGAATCTTTGCCAACTCGGCCTTTCCCACAAATACCAATGGATTATTTTTAATAACAGCCAACATAAGCATGATATCAATCATGGAGGTATGATTGGCCGAAAACATATAGCTTTTCTTTGGAGTTAAGGGGGTTACTTGTTCTACTTTACTATAAAAACCCATTAAGAATAGAATGGTTTTTCCCCAATAATGCGCCATTTTATAAAATATAGGATACATTCGATCATTAGCTGTAACAACGAGTAATATGGGAACAACGGGGACAATTGTCCCTAACACAATTAGATAAAACCAAACACGCCAAAAGAGGATTCCTATATTTTTGATAATTCGCATCGAAGGGCAAATGTACTAAAATGAAGGGATATTTTTTTTAAAAAAATTACTACATTTACCTCCAAAATATACTTACACACTCGTTGTGCATTTGTAAATTAAAGTATAAAAGTCGTCCATTTGATTAGAAAAAATCGTATATTTATTTGATTATCAAACACGTAAATATATGAACGACTTTAGAGCAAATTACGACAAAATTT
>JANTFW010000125.1 GCA_024763245.1 Flavobacteriaceae bacterium
GAGTTGTTTCTGCAACACTGTGGCACCAAACATTACCAATCCCTGGTGCAACAAAATATTTTGATGATTATGTTAAAAAATATGGTGGTGACGGCCCTGATTATCACGGAGCAGAAGCATATGCTTCGGCTTACGTTATAAAGGATGTTTTGGAAAGATGTAATGGAAATTATGATAAAGAAACAATCAAGAAAGCTCTTGACAAAACAGATATTATGACAGCTTTTGGTCCTGTTAAATTCCAGTCATACGGTAAAAAAATTCATCAAAATAAAATGAATACCTATGTGGTACAATGGATTGACGGTAATTTGAAACTAATTTGGCCAAAAGAATTAGCCAATGCAGATGTTCAATACCCAATTGATTGGAAAACAATTTGGGCCGAATAAAAGTTTGACGTTTTAATTTTTTGATTAACATTTACAGAAACTACCATTTAGTTAGTCATTAATGGTAGTTTCTTATATTATCTAATCATAGAGAGGAAATTATGGACTTGTTTCTGCAATCTCTTGTATCCGGATTGCTAATTGGTGGGTTATACGCTATTATAGGCATTGGAATGACACTGATTATGGGGGTTTTGAAAATAATTAACCTTGCCCATGGTCAAATTCTAATGGTAGCAATGTATATTACCTGGGTGCTTTGGCATACATGGGGCTTAGATCCTTATTTATCTATTTTTATTACTATTCCATTGGTATTTGTTTTTGCAGAGGGATTAAGCAAATATCTTTTACATCCTTTAATTGAAAAGGATTCCATCCTTCCAGAAAACCAGGTTTTAATGACTGTTGGTATAGGAATGGTTTTAGTTGAATTGGCGAGATCAATTTTTACAAGCGACTATCGCTCAATACAAACAAGTTACACAGATAAATCATTATATATCGGAAATATCTCTTTAAGCCTTCCCTTGGTAATTGCATTTATAATTGCTATTATCTTAACAGTTGGATTATTCTACTTATTAGCAAAAACAGATTTGGGCAGATCTATAAGAGCCACAGCTCAAGATAAATTTTCTGCAACTTTAATGGGAATTAGTGCAGCAAAAATTACTATTTTAACCTATGGTTTGGGTAGTGCGCTCGATGCCGCAGCCGGCTCCCTGCTTCTTCCTGTATATTATTTGTATCCTGATGTGGGTCCACTTTTTACAGTTAAGGCGTTTGTAATTACTATTCTAGGTGGCTTAGGATCAACAGTTGGAGCTATTGCCGGAGGATTGGTTTTGGGAATCGCTGAAACATTTGGAGCCACTTATATTTCCTCTGGTTATAGAGATGCAACCGGACTTGTAATTTTTCTAATTGTGCTCGTCTTTTTCCCCGGCGGGTTAAAGCGATTTACTAAAGTGTAGGAGAATTTATGGAAGAAAAGAAAACAAAATTATTGGAAGTATCAAAATCAGAATGGGGCATCTTAATTGCAGCGGTAATTCTCCCATTTATCTTCGATTTTTCTCCTTATGTTCAAGGATTATTAATATTTATTTTGCTTTGGGTGATTTTGGGTAGTTCATGGAATCTTTTAGCCGGTTTTACAGGACAAGTTTCATTTGGACATGCAGCTTTTTTCGGAATCGGTGCGTATGCCGCGGGAATACCTTATATGCATTTTAAACTGTCGCCTTGGTGGGGTTTAATTACAGGTGGAATTGCAGCTGTAATTCTGGGTTATTTATTAGGAGTTTTAGTCTTTAGGTTAAAGGGACCTTATTTTGCTCTTGGCACTTTAGCCTCGGGAGAAATTTTAAGATTAGTTTTTGGTGAAGAAGAATGGCTGACAAATGGTCACGTAGGAATTTTATATATGACTACATGGGTGTCAAAGTACCCATATTATTTTATTGCATTAGCTCTTGCAGTTGGAGCAATAATTTCTGTAAAAATTGTGATGAAATCAAAAGCTGGTTTTTATTTTCTATCAATTCGTGAAGATGAAGATGCTGCTCAAGCTTTGGGAATTGATACAAGAAAATATAAAAATGTATCGATGGTTATTTCAACTTTTTGGGCTGGCACTGCTGGTGCCTTTTATATGATCTATATGGGCTTTATTGATCCTGAAGTGGTATTTGCATTGCATAACATTTCAATAATTTCAATACTTGTTGGAATTATAGGAGGGGTTGGTACAATTTGGGGGCCTGCAATCGGAGCTCTGGTTATGGTTTTTGTCCAAGAATTATTTAGATCAGCAATATTCGGATTAGCTCCTTCGTGGGTTTCAGGATTGCATGCATTAATTTTTGGAGTTCTAGTTATAATTGTAATACTTTATTTGCCTGGTGGAATTGTTGGCGATTGGCATTTATTTAAAAAAAAATTCGGATCATCAAAAAAATTGGAGGTGTCTAAATGAGTATACTTAGGCTTGATAACCTTACAAAAAATTTTGGTGGTCTTACTGCAGTTGATCACGTTTCCTTTACAGTTAACGAGGGAGAAATTTTTGGTTTAATTGGTCCAAATGGTAGTGGAAAAACCACCATCTTTAATTTGATTAATCAATATTACACGGTTTCTGATGGTAAAATATTTTTTCAGGATACTGAAATAACTCACTTGAAAACTCATGAAATAGCAAAAATTGGTATTGGCAGAACTTTCCAGAAAGTTCGTCCACTCAAGCGACTTTCGGTAGAGGATAATGTTATGGCTGCTGCTTTTGCCAGAGAAAGTACTTTTGCCGGGGCAAGGTCGGTAGCAAGAGATGTGCTCAAGTTTTGTAACTTAGATAAATCTTCAAACTTATTGGCAGGAAGCTTGCCAATTGGAGGGAGGAAAAGGTTAGAAATTGCAAAAGGGCTTGCAACACGACCAAAGATAATACTTCTTGATGAAACAGCTGCCGGGTTAAATCCAGGCGAGTTAGATGAGGCAATTGATATAATTAAGAATATAAGAGGAAAGCTTGGTATTACAGTCTTAATTGTAGAACATATAATGAAAGTAATTATGACACTTAGTGATAGAATACATGCGATTGCACACGGAGCGACTATTGCAGAAGGAACACCTGAAGAAGTTGCTAAAAACCCAACTGTTATTGAATCGTATCTTGGATCGGATTATAATGTGGAGGATTACTTAAATGCTTAAAGTAGAAAATATAAATATGAGTTACGGCGACCTTCAAGTTCTTTGGGATGTTTCATTTGAAGTAAATGAGGGTGAAATAGTTGTTCTGGTCGGAGCCAACGGCGCCGGAAAATCATCTATTCTTAAAACAATTTCAGGGTTACAAAAAGTATCTTCTGGTAAAATTAAATTTGATAATGATGATTTAACAATAATTGATCCTGCGGAAATTATTAAGAAAGGGGTTGTACATGTACCCGAAGCAAGAAGGCTTTTTAATGAAATGACCGTTGAAGAAAATTTAATTATGGGTTCGCTGCACGGAGAAGCTAAAGAAAAACGAAACGAGACAATTAAAAAGTGTTACGACCTTTTTCCTAGACTAAAAGAAAGACAAAAACAAGCTGCAGGTACATTAAGTGGTGGTGAACAGCAAATGGTTGCTGTTGCCAGGGGTTTAATGTCATTGCCTAAACTTTTAATGTTAGATGAACCTTCTCTTGGACTGGCTCCGGTCTTAGTACAAGATATCTTTGATATTATTAAAGGAATTAGGCAACAAGGCATTACGGTACTACTCGTTGAACAAAATGTTCAAACTACTTTAAAGTTTTGCGATAGAGCTTATGTTTTAGAAAACGGAAAAATCACTTTGGAAGGAACCGGTAAAGACCTGTTAAATAATGAACATGTTAGAGAAGCTTATTTAGGCATTTAGCTGAAAATTAATCCGCAAGAGGCGGACAAAAGGTGGCGTTTAATTTCCCGCAGCTTGTTGGAAAATATGAGTCCAGAGCTTGCTCTGGGGTTTAATATCATTTATTTTACTTTGATAGATTTTTAAAAATTTTTTATGTAAACCAGAGGTTAAAATGTACGTTAGAAATTATATGTCTCAAAGAGTTGTAACAATTAATGTTGAAGATTCTCTTTCCGAAGCAATTAATACTCTTAAAAGAAATCGAGTTAGGCGTTTACCAGTAATGGATGGAGA
>JANTFW010000126.1 GCA_024763245.1 Flavobacteriaceae bacterium
AGCTGTCATTTACAGGGTTGGGGTATATAGAAAACTGATCTTGCAGTTGTTCATCAACGCCTGTCCACGCGTCACATTCTGCTTGAGTTTCTACAAAGTGGGAGGTAGTATCTATGTTTGTCCAGTATTCGCTACTCCATGTAGCATCATCTACAAATACACAAATAAGATCTGGGTTATCGCTAATATCAAAATTTTCATTTACAATATTGGTATTATATCCATTACGTATATCTATTTCTGTAAGTGTTGTATTGGTTAAACTAACCGTGTTTAAAGATGGATTATTAGATAGATCTAAGCTAGTCAAAGGATTACCCCCCCCCTATAATACCTAATTGAGTATTATTAGTTGTGTTTAATTCTGTTATCTGATTATCTCCACATTCTAACCAACCTAGTACTGTACAATTAACTACTTCTAAAGCAGTAATTTGATTATTACGACAATTTAAATAATTTAGGTCTATATTGTTACTTATATCTAGTTGATGTAATAGATTATTACGACAATAAAACTGTCTTAACAAATTATTTTGACTGACATCAATACTTGTCAATTGATTAAATCCACAACCAAATGATTCTAACAAAGTATTTTGACTGACATTTAAACTCGTCAATTGATTATTACTACAAGAAAATTGTTCTAACAAAGTATTTTGACTAACATCTAAAGATAATATTTGGTTATCGGAACAAATAATTTCTGTTAGTAATGGATTACTACTAGTGTCTAAATCCGTTAATTGATTATCACTACACCATAAATATTCTAATTGGGTGTTGTTGCTTACATCAAGGTTGGTGAGCAAATTGTTTTGGCAATTTAATCCGTTTAAGTTTATAAAAGCTTCTATACCTGTAAGGTCACTAATCTTACCATAACCCAGGGTTTCGAGTATATAGCCATCTATATTCAAATCAAAGCTAACAGCCTCTGCTTCACTTACTTGTATTTCTCCATCGCCGTTGGTATTAATGCTTGGAATATCCAGTAAATAGCTTTTAAAGTTGGGGTCTGGGATGTTTACTATTTGGGCATGGGTGTAGTTTGCCAAATTTAGCGTGAGAAGTAATGTTAAGATTATTTTGTATGCTGAGTGAAGTCGAAGTATTGTTTTCATAATATTTTAATTAGTAAATGTGGTAATTAGCGGATAAGTTAGACAATAGTGCGAAACCGGTCATTTCGATACAACCTCATTTCATTCTTCCATGAGGCCACTCAATGACTTATGTTGTAAACAATCCTCCTCCGGTAGATATGTAGCAATTTGAATGTGGGTAAATAAATCATTTTCAAACAAAATTTGGTAATGCTAAGTTATACAAAAATTTTGGTAAAAAACAAAGAAATTACATTAATATTTTATAAGGGGGGGGGGTAATATATTGTTAATGTGATGTTTATGTTTTTTTTAAATCAGGGTTCGTTGCATTAAAACCTAATCGCCAATTTTCTCATCAGTCGTAAGACTTCCACATAAAGCCATATCAAACTCACTAACAATCCCCAGACGGCTACCCATTCCATATATTTGGGAGCTTTGCCACGTTTACGTTCTATAAAATCAAAATCGAGCATAAGGGTAAGTGAAGCGAATATGGCCGCAACTACATTAAAAATGATAGCAAACCAGGATGTCCCCCAAATAAAACGATTATAAATACCGAAAAAACTCAATATCCAACTAATGATATAGATAAGGAAAATGGTGGAGGCAACAGTAATAACTACACTCCTAAATTTTTTGGTCACTTTGATAATTCTCCACTGATATAGCAAAAGCATTACAAAAAAAGTTACGACGGTGATGCCAACAGCTTGCATGGGGTAGCCTTCAAACTGCTTATTGATAATAGCCGAAAAACCACCCAGAAAAAAACCTTTGGCAAAAGCATAAAGTGGCGCAGTAACAGGAGCCCATTTCTTTTTATAAGACGTGAGAATACTAAAGACAATAGCTGCCAACAATCCACCGGAAGTATACCACTTAACATTCACGCCCTGATACACCAAATCCCAAACATACCAAAGACTGACGGACAAAATAAGTAAACTCAACATGCTCTTTGCAAAAATGCCCAGCAAGCTCATTTTCCCTTTAGCAGTTCCCGTTTTACGCCAAATATAGTTACTAAAAACCGGATTGGAAGTTCGATAATTTCTAAAATTCATCTTTCTAAAATTAATGTCGTAAAAGTAAGATTTTAAAAAATATTGATTTGTCTCAATCATCATGAAAAACCTATCTTTGCGCTATTAATATACATTACATGACATTAATCAAATCAATATCAGGGATCAGAGGAACAATCGGCGGAAAAAAAGGCGATAACCTAACTCCTTTTGATGCCGTTACTTTTGCTGCAGCCTATGGTGTATGGCTCAAAAAAAGACATCATTCCAAAAGCAAATTAACAGTTGTTGTTGGACGTGATGCACGTATTTCGGGTAAGATGATAAGCTCGTTGGTATCCAACACATTAGTTGGTTTGGGCATCGATGTCATTAATGCAAGCCTGAGTACCACCCCAACAGTGGAGGTTGCTGTCACTATGGAAAATGCCGATGGAGGAATCATCATTACAGCATCACACAATCCCAAACAATGGAATGCGCTAAAATTACTAAATGAAAAAGGAGAATTTCTCAATACCGCTGACGGAGAAGAAATACTGAAACTCGCCGAAAACCCTGACTTTGAATTTGCTTATATTGATGAATTGGGTTCATTTGTCAAAAAAAGAGACCATATTGACAAACATATCGACCTTGTTTTAGCTATGGATTTGGTCAATGTGGAAGCCGTCAAAAAGGCTCATTTTAAAGTGGTAGTCGATGGTGTTAATTCCTCCGGTGGAGTAGCTATTCCGGCATTATTGGAACGCATGGGTGTGGAAGTCGTCAAACTTTATTGTGAACCAACCGGTGAGTTCCCCCACAATCCCGAACCTTTAAAAGAAAACCTTGAGGATATTTCCAAATTAGTCCTTCAGGAAAATGCGGATTTGGGGATCGTAGTAGATCCTGATGTGGATCGTTTGGCTTTTGTCAATGAAGATGGTAGTATGTTTGGAGAAGAATATACTTTGGTGGCCTGTGCAGATTATGTCTTGAGCAAAACACCCGGCAACACCGTTTCTAACCTGTCTTCTACACGCGCTTTGAGGGATATTACCCAAAAATATGGAGGCACATACTCAACTGCAGCAGTAGGTGAAGTGAATGTAGTTGAAAAAATGAAGGCTGTCAATGCCGTAATCGGAGGGGAAGGTAATGGCGGTATCATCTATCCTACCCTTCATTACGGAAGGGACGCTTTGGTTGGGGTAGCTTTATTTCTAAGTCATTTAGTCTTGTCAAAAATGAGCTGTAAAGAATTAAGAAATACCTACCCGGATTATTTTATGAGTAAAAACAAAATTCAGTTGACCAAAGAAACTCCGGTTGATGAAATTCTAAAAAGCATGGCTAAGAGATATAGTAAGGAACAAGTATCTACCATTGATGGGGTTAAAGTGGATTTTAATGATAGTTGGTTTCATTTAAGAAAATCCAATACCGAACCTATTATTAGAATATATGCAGAAGCCTCTACTCAAACCGAAGCAGACAAACTAGCGCAAAGAATAATGAAGGAAGTGCAAATAATTGCTTCCTAAGAATGAAATAGTTTTTTTAAAACTATTATATTAGTCGTATGAAAAATTTGGAGCAATACTTTCAAGAGTTTAGAAAAAACATCATCGGATTGGATCAAATATTTACCTCGCCTTATGGCGAAAAAAAGATCATCTATACCGACTGGACGGCCAGCGCCCGATTATATGCTCCTATTGAAGAAAAAATTCAAAAAGGTTTTGGTCCTTTTGTTGCCAATACACACACAGAAACTTCTTTTACCGGTTCGGTGATGACCCATGCCTACCACAAAGCCCGTGCTATTATCAAAAA
>JANTFW010000127.1 GCA_024763245.1 Flavobacteriaceae bacterium
GACAAAGAGGCCTTTTACTGTTCGCAGGCTACGCGGTGAAAGCTTTTTTGACGCTCTTTAGTCTCATGGCCTTCACACGTTTAGCCCACGGCGAACTCCAATGCACCCCCATTCCCCATAGCAACGAAGCGCTGTGTTAGCAAGTAAAAAGAGTGGAATTCTTCGTTGAAATTAGAGTGTACCATTGAGTACTATAGCAGACTATTTAGACTATCGCCAATTATTAAGCAAATGGTTGGAAATAAAGTGTTGCAGTGAAATTTTAGAATAGGGTTTAAACTTTAAAGAAGAAGTTACAAAACATCATTGATGTTATCCAAACTCTTAAAAATGTCATGTTTCATTTTTAAGAGTTTAACGTTTTAGGAGAATTACAAATAGTTTGGGAAGGTTTTAAATTTCTTTCTAAAATAGACTTTTTCATATACTTATTATCACAAATTAAAAAACCACAAACCATGCCATGGGTTGTAGGCCCTGCTTCACAAAATCCAAAATATTTGACGGCACCCTCTTCATACAGTTCAACATACTGTTTAATTAAAGTGGGTACTGGAACATTTAATGTTTTCATATAGTTTTTTAATATTTTAAAACCCTCTTTATACGAAACATTTTTAAATAGAGCACTAAACTCTTCCGAGTAATCTTGTTTCATTGCGTATGGCTGTTTCGCGATTAAATATTTTTCTTCACTTAGAAAATAATGAGAGTAAAAATAGACTAAAATTGCATTTGCTTTATCAGGATAGTCTGCATTTATAGAGACCATGCCATAGGTATACCGTATTTCTGGATTATCTGCCAAATATAGCGTAACTGCTTGCCACAAATTATTAAAAGCACGCGTTTTCCAGTATCTTGGCTGCACAAAGCTTCTTCCCAACTCAACTGTTTGATCCGTTATCTTCATAAAGTCATCATTAAAGTTACAAAATTTACTTAAAAATAGACTTTCCACAGATCGCTTGGTAAGTATATCTTGACACTCCCCAATTCTATATGCTCCAACAATTTCAAGATCATCATCACTCCATAAAACAAGATGCTTGTAAAATTGATCGTAACTATCCAGATCTCTACTACGCCCACCTCCAGATCCAATAGCTCTAAAAGAAATTTCTCTAACACGTCCAATTTCATTTATAATAATAGGTGAACTCTTATAATCTGTTACAATAATTCTACTACCGTTATGGCTGTAACCAAGAAATTTTGCTGCATCTATCTCTCTTTTTAGTAGTTTTCTATTCTCTCCTTCTGCAACTGTAATTTCAGTATTTAAAAGCACTCTTTTATTATCTTTCAAACTGTAAACATGACGATAAAACTTTTGCATGCACTCTTTGATACTCACTTTTGGGTTATTAAAGGAGCTAAATGGTATTACATTCCCTATGGTAAAGGAGAGTGGTTTTCGCTTACCACCATTTGCTAGCTCATTGACCAACAGTAGCCCAGATATTCGTTTTGGTACTAACAAGGAGATTAAATAAAATAGAATACTATTTCTTCCTTTGATATGAATCGGTAAAATTGGTGTTTGTGTACGTTTTGCAATTTTTAAAAAACTAGGCTTCCAATCTTTATCTTTTATGCCTTGAAATGTGAGTCTGTCAACTTTACCTTCTGGGAAGAAAATTACTACTTCACCATTTTTTAAACTTTCATAAACCATTTTAAGACTATTTTTTGTGATTGAGCCATTTATATTATCGACAGGGATTAAAAGAGGTGCTACTTGCGCAACATTCATCAACATGTGGTTAGCAATGATTTTAACCTTTTTATCTTCTCTTGCACTGGCAATTAAATCCAATAAAAGAATAGTGTCTATGGCACCAGTTGGATGATTTGCAATTACCAATAGCGGGCCTGTAGATGGTATATTTTCAAGTTGCATTGGATTTAGAGTATATGATAAATTTAAATTTTCTATCATACTTCTTATATAGGCTAATCCAAAGAGATGTTTATTCTTTTCATAGATACCAGTAAAAAGTTTTTCACGAAACAGAAGCGTTAGAGTTTTTACAAATATTTTAAATAGAGGATCAGGCAATTTCCTTTTTAAAGGAGCTGCATGTCTTTGTAATGCGCTACTCATATCTAACATCAATTACCTTTTTATTTGCAAGTATAGAACTCTAATAATAAAATTATGATTTAATAATTAAAAAATAGTGTAAAAAACTTTCATGTAGTTAGATAGAACTATATTCTATTGATTTAGTCAAGTTGTATCTTATCAGTACTAAATAGTTTATAATTGAATTTTTTTACTAGAGTATTCTACGTTATGCGTATGTAAAAAGCTACTCAACAATATAAGACAACTCTTTTTCTCCGGTACTAATAAGAACAAACTTTCCTACTGGAATCATCAACGTATCAAACAATGGATTACCCATTGAGGAAACAGCAATATATGAAAGTTCTTCTTCTCCTGTAAACACTTTGAAAAAAATTCCTACTGGTGCTAAAAGTCCATCAATTAATTGATTACCCGTTGGTTCTGCTGCATAAGATACATTCTCTTCCCCAGTTGCAATTAAAACAAAACGACCCACTGGCAACATTAAAGCATCAAATAGTGGATTCCCCATTGAAGCTTCCGATATATAAGTCAACTCCTCCTCTTTAGTTGCCACTTTGAAAAAAATTCCTACTGGTGCTAAAAGTCCATCAATTAATTGATTACCCGTTGGCTCGGCTACATACGAAACACTCTCTTCCCCAGTTGCAATTAAAACAAAGCGATTCACTGGTAGTAATAATGCATCAGTTACAGGAGTAATGATTGGAGTTTCATTTAAGTCCATCTCACTAAAAATTTTATAATTAGTTCGAGCTGCCACTTGTGGTATGTCATCACTACTTAAGTTTATGGAACTTGGTTCACCGTTTTCAAGTATGGAACTATTTAATAGAATGTAGGTTGACTCCGATAATACTGAAGCTTTATCTTTAAACTCCTCAAGTGAATGAATTCTTACAATAGATGCATTCTTTTCCACACGAATATTGGCAGTATTATCTACTGCAGTGCTATTACTCGATTCTTCAAAAAAATAACTGTATATCAAATCTTCAACCAGTTGATACACAGCGTTTAATACAGAAGACAATAGATTATATAATTTTGTAATCTCTAATTCACCTTCATTTGAAATTCGTGCTGTAGTATAAAAAGCTTTTAAATTCGAAGAGTAAAGATCATTGTTAAGTAAACGTGTACTGTTAAAAGAACTTACCAAGTACTCCTTATCAATTTCATTGTTTGAAGAAATTGAGTTCATAATAGTTGTTTTTATAGACTCCGTAGCTTCTCGTAAAAAGGTCTCTTCAGATTCATGAAGCGCTAACACTTGAAGACTCTTTGCAAGTTTTATGGTAGTGTTTTGTTCTATTTCTGAATTAATATTGCTTTTTTTAGACGAACCCTCTCTGTTTTGAGTCTCACACCCGACAAATGAAAAAAGAACAAGCAAA
>JANTFW010000128.1 GCA_024763245.1 Flavobacteriaceae bacterium
TTCCAAATAACACGCTGCCAATGTTTACCATTTTTGGTGGGGTCTATGCCAAATTTGACCTGCAAGGTGTAAGCGGCGATTTACTCAAGTTGATTACTTGGGTCTATCAGGAGTGGATGGTTAATAGTGGACTTGAAGTGACAACACGTCCCTCGTATGCGATACACCGTAAAAACCACTTTTTAGATAAAGATGGTAAATTTGACGCATCGCTTTATGTTCCTGTTAGTTATTAGGTTGCATGACACCCTTGGGAGTGAATGTTTATTTTATGATGCGTTTTGTCATATGCCATTTGTAAGGTTTCGCGCTGTTAATACTATTTTCCCGACACAATTATGGTACCGGTATACCAAATTTCGGTTACGCAGTTGAATCCATAGAAAATAGATACTATCGTGTTTTATGTTGCAAGACTTCTTTTGTTAATACCTTTTGTACAAAAGCATTTAAAGAAATTCCAGCTTTTAGTGCTTCTATATATATTGTTTTATGAAGCTCTGGGTCAATTCTTACATTGAAAACACCCTTATAGACTTTTTGAGGTTCACGCTTAAGGTCTTTACATGTTTGAATATACTCATCCACTGCATTATGAAAGTTTTTTTCTAGTTCATCTGCAGTTGTAGCTTCAAAAGTAACAAGATCATCAATCATCTCTAATTTACCAAAAAAACACTTGTCCTCCGCAGAGTATTCAATATTGCCAATATAGCCATTATATTCTATTGTATTAGCCATCACACACCTCTTTGAGTTTGATTTGTATCTGTTTTATAATATAAACTTTTAAAATATTTGATGGATGCGGTTTATGAAGATTGATTAATAAGTCTTTCTCTTCATTATAAAACTTTACGGCTGAACCAGCGCCATCAATTTTTAAAAAACCACACGAATGAAGTAAAGTCTCTAATTCGTTGAATGTTAAATCTTTTTTCGGCGGTACTTCTAAAAACTTTTTTAAAAGTTTATCTTTTTTACTCATGTATTATGATACCACATTTTAGTTGCAAAGTTAACATAGCGTGTAAAACTAAGTATCGCTGAACTTTTACAGTTGATTCTAAGTGATACTATTGAATCCCATGAAGATGATGCGCTTAAAACTAAGAAAAAAGCTGTCGGGACATAAGTATAAATTTTATCTTTTTAAGATATTTGTAATGGCTGGTTGAGACAGCCCTAAAATCTTTTGTCCTGCTAATCAAAATCACAAGGACATTTTTTCACATAAATTTTAAGCTAAATGGTGTAATACTGTGCAATACATGTCGTTTTGCCAGGTTTTTTCGAGCATACTGTAATAGCAGGGCATTTTCAGTGTCCTGCTATCAGCATGATTTTCGGATGTTAAGGACACGATGGGTGCAGAATAAATAGTTAGGCGCTAAGGGAGAAAGAAATGACAGAATGGAAAAAAATAATTTTTTACGCAATTATTCCAGCTTTGATCGCTGGCGCGTTTGCTATAATTCCAAAACTTTATGATATTTTAACAAATCCGAAGGCTGAGCTAAGCTACCAAGTTACACGTGGCCCTATTCTAGCTGACAGGGATGTCCAAAAATCAATTTATGCTATCGAAGTAAGAAACAATGGGAAGAAGCCTTTAAGTGGAATTTATTCTGAACTAAACACTAAAAGCAATATTGAGGCAATAACTATATATCAGAATACAGGTCTTGCTCCAAAAATCAATAAGTCTACTAAGCCGTATTCTGTTTCAGTAGAAACTCTCCATCCATCTGAGTCTTTTAGCATTTCTTTGATGGTTATATCTAAGAACACAGCACCGGAAATTAACTTTGTAATTAGAAGCAAAGAAGCTCTTGGTAAACCTTTTTCTGTAGTTGCACCAGACAAAACTAATTATATGGATATAGCAAGTTCATTTATGGCTGGGTTTTCAGTTTTTGTAATGGCACTGGTACTAATCGCACGTGGAAAAAAAGGTATGTCTTTACCTTTGTTTCTAGATAAGCCACATGTCTTATTTTACATAGCCGCACGATTAGGACTTTCTGAAATAGTTGAAAAATATGAACTTGAAGAAGGAAGCGTAACATATTTACGGTTTGGTGATATTCTCTTAGCAATCGGCTTGTCGGGTGATGCAAAGAAAAAAGAAAAAGCAATTCTTGGGTTAAAAACTCTTCTCCTAGTTGATCAGATTGCAGAAAGGTCACGTAAGCTAATTGAAAGAAATATTAAACTCTTGGAAAAAGACGACTTCGCACCTGAAGAAATAGAACTACTTAAAGCAAAGGTTGGGAAAATATCAGATCTCCCGGCCTTCAGGGATTTAGTTGATGAATATATTACCGACCCCTCGGTATTTTTAACTAAACCTGTAGATTCGCCTAACAATTAGCTCCAGCGGACGCGCCAATGGCGCGTGCCGCTGAGCAAGACGTTATATTAATTAAAGGGAACGAGTGAAAGACAACTTTAAAGGGTTTTATACACCAAGTGAAAGTAAAATTAAAGAATCATGGCTTGATGAAAAAACATTATTTGTATTTGACACAAATGTCTTATTGAATTTATATAGATATACAAAAGCAACACGAAATGACTTCTTTAAAATTATTAAAATTAAAATTACACCCCTGTGAATGAATCTCCACTTTTTTGCTATAATTTCTGTACATAAAAAAAGAGGTTTTACATGCCTACAAGATTAAGAGTTGCTATTGCCGGCTACCATCATATTATAAATCGCGGTGTCAATCGTTGTGATATCTTCAACTCTAACGAAGACAAAGATATGTTCTTGCATATTTTAAATAAAAGTGCTGTTTTGCATAAAGCTATAGTACATGATTACTGTTTGATGGACAATCATTATCATCTTCTTATAGAAACTACAAAAGACAATCTCTCTATGTTTATGAGAGTTGTCAATGCTAACTATGCAAAATATTTTAACAAAAAATATAAACGCAGTGGGCATCTTTGGCAAGATAGATACAAATCAAAATATATTACTTCTGAAAACTATTTATATATGCTTATTAAGTATATTGAAAACAATCCACTTGAAGCAAAATTATCTGAAAAAGTTGCAGTTTATCCTTATACTTTAGCACATCAGATTTTTAATGCTAAAACTTACCATCCTTGTTGCGAAGAGTCTATTTTAGTAAGAGATTTTGATATGAAAACTTTAAATGAGTTTTTGGGTGAACCCATCACTGACAAAGAGTTAGAATATATAAAAACAAAGGCAAAGCAAAAAATTATCAAACAAGACAATGGCATAAAAATATCTCAATCTAAACAGTTTGAAGAACACTTTTATGATGTTGTAACAAAACATGATAGAAACATGGCGATAATTAATGCACATGAGCATTCTGGATTATGGGGGCCGGATGTTCGCGCTGGAAACGGTTGATTTTTTCCTTGGGAATGGATCATATGCAAATGAAAACTGCTTAATTAATGACGATAAAAAAGCATTGCCAATTTAAATTTCCTTACT
>JANTFW010000129.1 GCA_024763245.1 Flavobacteriaceae bacterium
TATATACACAAATACAATTTTAAGAGATTTCATTCAAGTTTGAATTATCAAAAACCGATGAATGTTTACCTTGAATATTTGAAAAATGTGAGCTAATATAACAGCTAGAGGTGGAAATAAATTAAGCTACTAGGCTGTCTTGATTTTTAGGGTCATTATAAATAACAACTTGCCCAATAACTGTTAACAGTAAATTAGCATATGCTCCCACAGAAAATGTATTCAAAAAGTTATTCATTTTCACTCCAACTGAAAATCCAGCATATAAACCCATGAAGTAAGTAATGATGATTTTTGCACCTGCATTTCCACCATGAATAGCTTGTGCTAAAGACGCTAATATTAAAGTGGTAGCAAATTATAAAGCTATTGTAGCTGCCATGGCTTGGGCAGTAAAAGGTGTATAAGGTGCTTTAATAGTTAGAGACAACAAGAACCCTGCATAATAGCCTAATGCATAACCCCCATTTTCCCCACCTGCAATCTTATACTCCCCATCACCGGTAATAGGGTCAAGAATCATATATCCTGCACCTATATAGCCCGGAACCGTTACCGCATCGGTATGGGTAATGACCTCTTTACCTTGGTTAATAGCCTGTTCTATCTCACTCATGGTAGCACTGTCATGATGAATATTTGGTAAGGTGGTGGCTTGATTGGCTTCTGTAATGGTGTAAATGCGCTGGCCTTGCTGTGATGCTAGCTGCAAGGCTTTTACTGCCGAGATGCCCTGTGTCGGATTGAGCGGGTCAGTATTAAACATCTGCTCGGGGGTTTGGTGATCTAATGCCGAGGCGGTCATACCCAAATAAATTAAGAGGTTCTTTGGGTATACGGTTCACCTAACTCCTGTA
Organism: Flavobacteriaceae bacterium; assembly: GCA_024763245.1. Classification (GTDB taxonomy): domain Bacteria; phylum Bacteroidota; class Bacteroidia; order Flavobacteriales; family Flavobacteriaceae; genus DQTL01. Next base: position 858 of record JANTFW010000129.1, read on the forward strand.
TTTACATGGGAATTTTATTCTTGGTCTATCTGCATTAGTCTATTACATGGTCAATCTCTATGCCGCACTCGAATATGATTATGGTGTTTTCGACACTGGCAATCATACTGATTCAAGGTACACAACCAATTCGCACTTTACTACAAAAGGTTTTAGCTTTGGAGTTCGTGTCTATTTTACTGCGCACAAGCGTGTATCACCTACGTTTTAACCCATTTAACCCTGAATTTAAATTCGGGATGTATATTTTCTATATTCTTATTCATTTTTATATGACACATCAATGATAAGAATAATACTTCATATAGTAACTAAAATAATATTAGACGTGTAATACCTATAATAAGTCCCAACAACCCCAAAAAAAGATATGTGTAATATAAAATAAAACTTCCCCATCCCATTCCTATGTAAACGTAACTTTGCGTTGGGTCTTTAGGGTTAATAAAAATTTGAATTTCTTTAGTGGTTCTATTGTATGGGCAGATTCGTTTTATTTTTTCAGGATCAAAAAAGAAACAGTCATATTTTACGCGCGTGAGCGAATTCGAACGATACGTTACTCCTTTATAGATGTATTCATACTGTATTTCGGGTGTAAACTGCTCATCAAACCCTCTGGTAACGACACGCATGAACGATTTAATGTTAAAACTAATAATTTTGGCTGGAATTTGTATCCATTGTTTCAATCGGGATTCCTGAAACAATTGATATCCACTAAATACCAGTAATATTAGGCTAGTGGCAAAAAGTAAAATTTGATTTTCATTTATGAAAAGTACGAAAAATACAAATATAGTACCAATTGTTTTGATTACTACTCGTCCATCCATCTTACGCTCTTCTAGTGATTACAGTTGAAGTGATTATACATATTAGCTTTTGCTTTTTTACTTTAGTTAATAAATCAGTAGTAACCCAAGATGAGAATGTGTTTAAAATAAAAGCCATTAATATACTCGAAGATGCTAGTAAAAATGGTAATAATGCAATCATATACCATTATACAAGAATTTATTATTTTCAATTTTTATATATCCCATAAAAAAAAGCAGATAAATCTCTGGTGTTAATTGATAATCTTTACACGCTTTTTCATCATTTATTTTTTTCAATAAGTCATATGATGTGTATATACTCTTTTCATCGCATATCTCAAGGAAAGCGAGTCGACTTGAGAGCGTAGCGACCTTTAATGTTCTAAGTTCACACGCTGACATGTCATAAAAAACCGACAAGCCTTTAACAGTAAACAACACACGAAAAACTATGGTTGAGAAGATAAAAATTGTAAATATTATTGTGTATGAAAACATTTCTATTGTCGCAACATCTCTTAGTAAGACTAGGACAATACTCAACAAAAGAAGCATGCTAAATAATTTTAAAAAGCGTTTTCTAAAGTGGTTAACGCACTGCTGGTTAGATAGCGAGAAGACAACTATTGTTGCCACAAACAGAATTGCCAACTGAACAATTGCCCAAATAAAGATATTAGAAAATCCTATTGGAAGAATGTAATCACGCTCAACATAATAGGATGAAATGGCATTATAAACTCCTATGCACTCATTTTTCAGTTCTGGATAGATTAATGTCAAAAACCAAAAAGTTTCTAAAACAATCAAAAGGCTATAGAACAATAATGTAAAAAATATTTTTATATTTACTTGCAAAGCCGATTGCTGTTTCATCTTTTTGACGTTAAGTAAATAAATATTAAAATCTAACATAGATGGCAGAACCTAAGGTTACGAAAATTCGATACTAGTCTATTTTTGCATTTATCTTTTAGCGCTTCAATAGAATTTACTAGTGTAACGGATAATATTGTATTGATTATAATTCCAAAAAATAGCACAAACAGCCCATGAATGAATCCTAACAATATTCCAGTAATCGAAATAATCAAAAATTTATACAATAATTGTGATACCATAACTGCATAATACTTACAATTATTGAATTTTCTCAAATCTAATGCGTATAATAAATCTCCAGCGCTTCTTAAAGTGCTTCCAAACATACTTAATAAATGATGGCTTACTTGAGCAATTCTTTGTAAAGTAGAAAATAAAGTTCCAATTGCCATAAAAAAATATGTTATGAAAGCAGCATAAGTATCGCCTTTTTTATATTCATCATGATATCCTCCCCCATTCTCCCCACCTGCAATCTTATACGCTCCATGACCGGTAATAGGGTCAAGAATAATATATCTTGCACCTATATAGCCCGGAACCGTTACCGCATCGGTATGGGTAATGACCTCTTTACCTTGGTTAATAGCTTGTTCTATCTCACTCATGGTAGCAGCATCATTATGAATGTTTGGTAAGGTGCTAGCTAGTAAGGTAAGGCTTAGGGTAATGGCCAAAGACTTTAGTACCTTTGAGCTGCCCGCAAAGAGAGTAATTATACTGGTTGATGGGTTGCGTTT
>JANTFW010000130.1 GCA_024763245.1 Flavobacteriaceae bacterium
CAAGTGGCTTTTGGTAGTTATGCTACCAAAGAAGAGGCGCAAGCAGCTTTACAAACCATTAAAAGAAACGAAGCTAAAGATGCTTGGTTGCTTATAAAATAATACCGTACACATTTGAAAGCTAAAAAACCATCTCAGTCTTTAACTATCCTGACTGATTTAGTATTACCCGGAGAAACAAATCCTTTGGATAGTCTGTTTGGTGGTGAGCTCTTGGCTCGTATGGATCGTGCCTGTAGTATTGCAGCTCAAAGACATTCGCAGAGCATTGTTGTAACGGCCTCTGTAAATCATGTGGCTTTTAATAAAGCGGTTCCCGTAGGAAGTGTCGTAACCATTCAAGCTAAAGTATCTCGAGCCTTCCGTACTTCCATGGAGGTTTATATTGATGTTTGGACGGAATGCTTAAAAACCGGGGACAAAGAAAAAGTCAATGAAGGAATTTACACTTTTGTAGCTGTTGATGAACATGGAACACCAAAATTAGTCCCCCCTATTCAACCCGAAACTCCTTTAGAAAAAGAACGTTTTGAGGCGGCCTTACGCCGCAAACAACTAAGTTTGGTGCTTTCCGGAAGAATGAATCCCAAAGAAGCTACAGAGCTAAAAAAATTATTTGATTAAGCTTACTCTTACATTTTATAAACCCAATTCGCAGGGTTTTGTTTATGATCATCTTTCCAAACTTGAAATTTTAAAATGGTCTTACCGGTTATTCTATTGGTATGAATGGTTCCCAGTGCTTGTTTTGTTTTAACCTGATCCCCTTTAGACACCATAACACTTTCCAGATTCGCATAAACCGTAATATAATTTCCATGGATGAGCAGGACTGAAAGAATTCCATTTTGTGGGTTCTTAGAAATGGCTAAAACCTTACCATCAAAAACGGCTCTTGCTTTGGCATTTTCATTAGTAGCAATTCGAACGCCACTACTTTCAATAGTTAATTTAGGATCTATGGGGTCGGGTTGTTTTCCAAATCGGATAGTCACTAAACCTTTGGCGACCGGCCATGGTAATTTTCCTTTATTGGCACTAAACTTTGCCGAAAGTGCTTTGGCGGCAGGGGTCAGAGCAAAATTCTTTGTTTTGTTTCCTGATTTTTTAATAGCACCACGTATCAGGCTTTCTATTTGCAGTGTTAGTTTTCGTTCTTCGCGCTGTTTTCTTTTTATCTGTGCAATATATTTTTGCTTTTTTTGACGGTATTTTTTTACTAATGTCTCTTGCTTTTCTTTTTCAGAAGAAATTTGTTCTTGCTCATATTTCTTTTCGTCAAGTAAATCTTGCTTGCTAATCTTTTTTGCAGCTAAACTGTCATTCAATATTTGTAATGTTTGTGCTTTATACTTAATACTATCACCTTGACTTTTTCGATATTGAGTATATTGTTTGAGATATTGAAAACGCTGAAATCCTTGATAAAAATTATCAGAAGATAAAATAAATAACAGCTGGCTATCGTTGGTCCTGTTTTTATAGGATTTATAAATTAATGCAGCATATTCTGTTTTTAAAGCTTCTAACTCTTTCTCTAAGGTGCTTATTTCCTGAGTATGTGAGGCTATTTCATCAGAAATAAAATCTATTTCATCGGTTATAGTACTGATGAGTTCCTCTCGGGTTGTTATTTTTTGTGTTAAATCTTTAACCTCATTACTCAAACTCCTTTCTTTCTTTTTCGTATTATCAAGATAAACTTTAATTTTATTAATCTCTTTTTTTAGAGCAATACGTTTGGATTCTAATTTCTTCTTGCTTGTCTTTTGAGCAAATGTAGTATGGATTCCTGTTAATGAAAACAAGATAAAGAGCAAAATAATAGTCTTGTTATATGTAGGTAAAATCTTATAAATCATTAATAGAAATTTCTTTATAGCCTTTTGGAATCACAAACGGGAAGGTCAATTTTTTATTAAGCTCTACAGCACGTGCCACCATATTTATTTTTGTTACTCCTTGTAATGTATGCGATTGCATTGCCATTTTTTTGGGGAAATATTCGCCTGACATATGATGATACTCCGGATACGAAACCACAAAACTTCGATTGTTTTGTAAACTGGTTATTTTTTGCTGATTGAGCTTAAAAATTTTCGGGTTAATCCAATAAAATACTGAAAGTAAATTGGATTCATTCTTTGGATATAATAGATAAGCTTGTCTATCGATTTCTTTTTCAAATTTCGTATTCTTGGGTTCAAAAACCATCTGACCTAAAAGTATATTTTGTAATTGTTTGAAATTTAAATCTGTTCCCAATGCATTGTTTATCAAACTAAAGTCACCATCAAAATACGTGTTATTAATTTTTTCGTAATACTGCACACTGGTAGGGGTTATCTTAACTTTTGCCACAGGAAACCCTAAAAAAGAACCACTCATCCAAATAACTTGATCTTTTTGAATCCGTAATTTAACCGCTAAATTTTGGGAGTTTCTACTATCTTCATAGTGTACTTTTAACTTAGCTTGTATCGTGTTTTTTGAAAAGTCTTTATGTTCGTGTGCTTTTAGTATTTTTTTGGTTGACATCGCTTTAACTCCCAGATGCTTATTCTGAGTTGATTTACAAGCAGTCATCGTGACAAACACGCAAACAAGTATAAGAAATGTTTTTCGATTCATGATTCTGTTTTATTTCTTATTGAATTTGCAATTTTCGTACCAACTCTTGATATTGTTTTACTTTTGCTGCATTACCTAGTGCCTTATTAGCCTGCAGTAATGATTTATAAAAATCAAATAATAAGCTGGTATTATCAATAACAAAATCTAATCCTGTCTCAAAAATTTCAACCGCCTGTTGATACTGATGTAATGCTAACAAGGCTTGCCCGTTGTAATAATAAACCTTAGCTTGAGCCGGATAAAGGTTTAAACCTGTTTCACTATCTTTTAACAAGTCCTTAAAAGCTTTATCGGTCAATTCTTTTTTTAATAACGCCTGAAGATTCTTGTATGATTTTGTTTTTAGAAACTGCTGGCGTAAATAAGAAGTACTGACCTCTTGTGTAGATTCTACAGTGTACTGAGCTGATGTTGGGGATTTGTTAAAGCTTTTATTAAAATACCGATTATAAAAATCTAGGGAAATAATATTGATGTTCTTTTTTTCAA
>JANTFW010000131.1 GCA_024763245.1 Flavobacteriaceae bacterium
CAAAAACAATTTCTTTACTGCGGTTAATAATATCCGTTCTGACGTTCGTAGCTAACATAGAAGATTCTGTAGTTTTCTTAACCCACTCAAAAATTTCTTTTAAATCTGCTCTGGCTTGTTTTGACCAAACTACGTGAACACGATTTGCCATATTACCAATTCTGAACTTCTTTTTCCAAGTCTTCAACAGTGATGAAATCTCCGGAATTAATGGATTTATCAGCCTCCTTAATTAGTCTGATATATTCTTCTTTGGTAAGAGGTTCACCTTGGATGGTATAAGCAACTATTTCTTTTTTCTGAGGGATTTCCTTACGTAAAAGTTGCTCGAAACGTTCTAGCTTTTCGACACTCACAATCTTCATGAATTGTTCTATGAATTTGTATTTACGGGTTGTGATATCCATGTTTTTAATATTACTTAGCCTTACAAAGGTACTACAATTATAACAAAATTATTTTTAAAACCTTACTTTTACGACTTTAATTTTTGATTGATGAATTTTAGAAATTATCGAACTTCCAATCCGGTTTTTAGCAATTATATCTGGAGTAAGACTAGTACAGCCAATGGAAAAATGAGTGTGCTGGGTATTTTTGGTAAGAGTATGTTGAGTTTACTTATTTTGTCTATCAGTCTATGGTATGTTTGGGATTTGGTGTATCAAGGGGTAAATGTTAAGTGGTATACATCAGGAGGGATGCTGGCAGCAATTATTTTTAGTATTCTTACATCTTATAAAAAGAAATGGGCACAGGTTACTGCACCACTATATGCTTTTGCCAAAGGTTTTTTTCTCGGTGGTTTTTCGGCCATCATCAATAAGCAGTTTGAAGGCTACCCAATGCAAGCTGTTGGCATCACGGTAGTAACATTTTTTGTGATGCTTTTGCTATATCAATGGAGAATTATCAGAGTGACCAAAAAATTTAGGAGTGTCGTCATTACAGTAGCTTCCACCATTTTTTTGATCTATATCATCAGTTGGATATTGAGTTTTTTTGGTATTTACAATCGATTTATTTGGGGCACCTCCTGGTTTGCTATCATTTTTAATGTGGTTGCGGCCATATTTGCATCGCTCACTCTCATGCTCGATTTTGATTTTATAGAACGCAAACGTGGCAAAGCCCCCAAATATATGGAATGGGTTGCTACTTGGGGATTGTTGGTAAGCTTGATATGGCTTTATGTGGAGGTCTTACGATTGATGAAGAAGTTGGCGATTAGGTTTTAGCACAACTAACCCTGATTTAAAAAAATATAAATATCACATTAACAATCTATTACCCCCCCCCTATAAAAAATTAATCTTATTTCTTTGTTTTTTGCCAAAATTTTTGTATAACTTAGCAGTACCAATTTTTGTTTGAAAATGATCTATTTACTAAAATATAAATTACTCTTATTTAGACAACTTGTTGAATAGTCCTATTTCTTTTCAGGATAAATTCATCATTTTTTTCTCACTATTAATTGCAATACATATGAAAGCAAATCAATTGCTCTTATTTTTTTTTCTATTACTATTTACTCCATTACTATTATTCCCACAGTGGCAAGAACAATTAGATATTGGGCTTTACACTCATTTAGATCGAATTTTTTTTATTAATGAAAATTCTGGGTGGGCAATAGGAGGAAGTTCTATCGGGGATAATAGTCCCTATTTCTTCACAATTGATGGTGGTACAAATTGGGATACAACTACTCCTTATGGGACTGATATCATTTTTGTTAATGAGAATATGGGATTTATTGCTGCACCTAACGGTGTTATATATAAAACTACTGATGGAGGTTCAAATTGGACAAGTATAATGACACCTGCTACACAAGATGTAATGAAGCTCTTTTTTATTGATGAAGATAATGGGTGGGCTACACTTGGTGGTGATGGCAATATTGGAGGTAAAATATTACACACGATTGATTCTGGAGATACTTGGGAAATACAGGAAGTATTCATTGCAGATGATGGTGCTTTAAACTGTATTTTCTTTATTAATCAAAACAATGGATGGGGTGGTGGTTGGTATTTTATTAATGGCAATGGGCACTCTAGTTTTGTTGTGACAGAAGATTCTGGTAATACGTGGAGTGAAATAGCTGATGACTATTTGCTTTATAATGATATATTTTTTTTTGATCAAAACAATGGGTGGGTTGTAGGTGGACTGGATAATCCATTTATCCTTCATACTATTGATGGGGGCGATTCATGGACTGGGCAAACGCTTCCCGAACTAAATACGTGGTCTGGGGGAACAGTAAACCCGGGTGCAGTGTATAGCGTTCAATTCATAAACGAAACAGATGGTTGGATTACATGTATAGATGAAAATGGAGTAGTAGGAAATCCAGAAGGGAATGGTTATATCTTAATAACTACAGATGGTGGAATGACGTGGCAACAGCAATATGTTAGTAATACTCCTATTTATGATACTTGTATTATAGATGAAACTCATGCATGGGCTGTTGGAGCAGGTAAAATTTATTTTAATGATGATATATACCATATTCCAATTGGAGTTAGTGATTTTGAAAATTCCACTGTTAATATACTACCTAACCCTTTTTATGACACTATTAAAATTCAAAATAGTCAGAATTTAGAGTTTGAAATGTTAACTATTTCAAATGGAATTGGTTCCATTTATTTCAGAAGTAATGAAGATTCAGTTAAACAAATTGATCTGAGTTATTTGCCATCAGGTATATATTTTATCACACTAAAAACAAAACAAGGACATTATTTAACCAATAAAATTATTAAACTATGAGACTTAGTATTTCCATTTTTTTAATCGTATCTTTTTCCCTGTGTCATCTACTTTTTTCTCAGCAGATTACACAAAATTTTACTTTCTTAACTTCTGATGTGCAGATAAATCAATCAGGAGTATTTGATGTTATATCCCTTCCAGATACTTTCTTTATTGAAGAAGAAGGATTAGCAGGGATTCCACAATTGCCTGTAAAACAATTTAAGATTATCCTCCCCAAGGGAGCCTCGATAACAAGTGTAAATTTGAATATTAATAGTGAAGAATTATTTGGCTAAAGGTGATGAAGTGGCTGCACAAGGTGTTTTTGATGATATAC
>JANTFW010000132.1 GCA_024763245.1 Flavobacteriaceae bacterium
CATATGGCAGGGTTTTTTAAACGCCAACTTAGTAAAGAGGAGAAACGGCTGCTGCATGAGCAAATTAGCGATTACGCCAATAGAATTATTTCACTCATTACACCCATTTGCACCATTAAACTACTTGCTGCGAAATACGACGTGCAGTACATTTTAGAGCAAACTTTTTTAGAGCCCTACCCTAAAACACTTGCCCTGCGCTCCGCCATTACCAGCGGGAAATAGTCGCGCTATGCGTAGCACTAAACCATTGTGCTGTAATGACTAACACCAAACAGTTAAGATGCAAAAAATCTATTTATTCCCCAGATATTTTTTGTCTTTTACCGTGCCAATCATTCAGCCTCCCCTGATTATTCTACTTTACACCCCTACTACAATTACAATATTGACTAAATAGTTAATATAACCTATAATATAGTTATTAAAAACTATAAAGGAGATATTATGCTAAAGACACTGTTCGGTTCAAAAGATAAAGAGTTTGTGTTGCAATATCTTTTGTCAAAAAAAGAGGGTTACGCCAGTAAAATAGCTAGGTTTTATGACCTGAATCCCTCTCAGATAGGCAAACAACTTGATGTCTTAGAAGAAGGTAGTGTGGTAGTAGGAATTCAAGTCGGACGTTCAAGATTGTATACATTTAACCCTAGATACTATTTTTTACCTGAATTAAAAGCACTCTTGCAAAAAGCATTGGAGGCTTATCCCGATGATTTGAAAGATAAACTATCTTTTAATCGAACTACACCACGACGTAAGAATAAGCCCTATGAGTTAAAAGATAGTGAGAATGCCGCAGAACTTTAAAAAAATGAGTAACATAGAATTGGCTGCATATGTTTGCCAGAATTTATTTGATATTGGTATAAAAACAACTTTATCGGGAGGTTTTTGTGTTGAAATCTATAGTTTTGGTGAGTATACATCCATGGATATTGATTTAATTGACCAAAGTATCTATAAACATAAAGAGATAAAGAAAAAGATGACAGAACTTGGGTTTACTGAAGAAGGGAAACATTTTACACATCCTGATACACCCTATACCATAGAGTTTCCAGCAAGTCCTTTAGCTATAGGGCAAGAACTTGTTAAAGATATCTCTGAAATTGAAACTGTATATGGCGTATTGCGATTAATTACTCCTACTGACAGCGTTAAAGATAGATTGGCCGCTTACTATTTTTGGGATGATGATAGGTCATTTGCACAAGCACTGCTGGTGGCTATAAACAATAATGTTGATATTGACAACATTCGTAAATGGAGTGAGCAAGAGGATGAAATGGAAAAATTTAAGATATTTTTTGAAGCGTTCAAAAAAAAGAAACGTCTAAAAGAGGGTGTGTTGTAAAATTCGCGGTACATTTTAAAGCAAACTTTTTTAGAGCCCTACCCTAAAACACTTGCCCTACGCTCCGCCATCACCAGTGGAAAATAGGTACGCATCAAAGCACAAATCTGCCGCAACTACAAATTGCACAAGTGCATAGGTAATAGGTTCATATTGATACAGTGATAAATTTTGATGTTTATTTATAATATAGCTTCTACAAGATTACTCGGTCTTTTCCAAACCTCTACATTCAGCTACTAATTTTTGATACTGTGCCAGTGTTTTTTTGTGTTCTTGCGCAATACTTTCCAATTTGCTATAGGGTATCAATGCGAGAGCTTTACCGATATAATCACCCATACCCGTAATATCCACGTTAAACCAAAAGCGAGATTGTAGTTCTACTTTAGTGCTTTCATATAAGAAATCAAGTTCTGCTAAAAAACTCGAATGGATTTTGTTTTGCTCAGCCACATATTCATCACACCTCTTTATCTCAAGAATAGGACTATCAGACTTCGACGCATTAAGATAGCAAGCATCATATTGATTGTAATAGTACTTCATCCTTTTCCAAGAATATTCCTTCAACTGCCTATCAATAGGACTTTGAAATTCAACATCCTCATTTTCCATTAAAGACTTTCTATACATCTCAAATAAAGCAGATTTTTCTACTTTGCGAATGCGAAAAAACTCTTCAAAAGATGGTACTGGATTATCTTTAAATACCGTGCAGTATTGTGGTTTGTCACTAACAAGGTCGTATATCTTTTGATAAATTACAATAGCTAAGATATAGTCAGTAAAACTATTTGTATATTCCATCAAAGATGATGCATTATGTAAATGCGCCTGCAAAACTAAACTGACATCATCATAATTGTTCTGTGCCATAAGTATCTTCATATGTATCAATGAAACAGTAAACATGCCAAGGTAGCCACTCACATAATCACGCTCAGGACCTATATATTCATTAGTCCGATAAAGCTCCTTAGTAAAAACTGGCGTTTGCTCCAAATAAGAAGGTAATAATTTCAAATAGACATCAACTTCAGACATGATAGTGGCGTTTTGTTCAATATCTTCAACTGAAACTGACTTTAAATCAATGTGTATGTTACTTTCAGAAAAAGAGTGATTAATATCTTTGAAAAGTTGCATTGACTGCATCTCATCAGCTAATACGCTTGAAAAAATAAACGTGAACAGCAGTATAATTATTTTTGATTTCATCTGGAAAGTATAACTAAATTAGTGTAAAAATATTTTATAATAAAGGTAATTTTTTTGTAAGTCTCCGTAAACTACTGAAACATATGCGCAAAATTGTTACGAAAGAGTTTTGCGGCATCTTTGCTTGAATCGACCTCATCGCGAATCCCCTCAAAAGTAAAACGCAATTTACTCTGTTCAATAGTCGTTATGTCTTTAATTTTGTTCAGGTTAATCAAGTAAGAGCGGTGCACCCGAAAAAAATCATGCGCGATAAGGCGCTGTTCCAGCTCTGAAATTTTTTCACTGTAGTATGAAAACCCCTCTTTTGAGCGCAGAATTACTTCGCTAAGGTCAGCTTGTATGTAAAAAATTTCATCAGGCTTCAGTAAGTAGTAGCTCTCACCATTTTTACTCAAAAAACGCATGTCATGCTCAACACTAACACTCTGACGAATGCGCTGCATGGTAGCTGCTAGCTCATCACCACCAAAGGGTTTAACCAAGTAGCCAA
>JANTFW010000133.1 GCA_024763245.1 Flavobacteriaceae bacterium
TGGAGCTTATACATTTGTAATTTGAGTGACAGTATATTTTACAATTCTGTTTTATAAATTTTTAAAATTTTCAAGAATTATTAAATTATCGTTGTAAGCGACCCGGCGCCCTACCCCTTTGTTGAGAATATAATAATGTCCTATAATATCTAAACGTGGTAGTCTTGGCACTACCAACCTTTTTAAAATAATATAGCACACATAGGTATACGGTTCACCTGACCCTTAAATCTTTGACCCCATATCTGCTATATCCTGTATCTGAAACAATTTTTTACAGATGTAATATCCTTTTCAGAAAAGATACATAATCTGTCAAAAATTTAGGATTAATAAAAAGAAATAGTATTAACACGAGTATGTACAAGATGAAAAAACAAAAAACAAAATATCCATCTAGAGTATTTGTATCTAGTGCCTTTCTTATATTATACAAATTGACTGCATACGAATCAATATATTTTAAAATAAAAAGCATAAGTAAACTAACAATTATGGTTGTATTATTAAACTTAACGTCATTTTCATGAAGTACTCTTGAAATGATGAGATCTTTTAATATAACAATATGAAAAATGATTTGGTTAATTAGAATTATAATTATTAACGAATAATACATTTTATATAGCTTCAAATAAATTGCGATATGGTATATAATATAAAGAATATTCCTAAACTATTAGTTGCGAGCTCTGAAATAACAACAATTTTCTGCAATAAACTAATAATTCCAAATAATATAGAAGCAGCATCAAGTATCCTAGTAATACTTAGGATCTTTTTTGCTGAAGCCAAAAACGTGCCTGTAATAAACAAAGCTGCTCCAATGCCAAACAGTGAAAATGCTGCAATAGCACCTACACCAGTAGTACTAAGTAATATACCAATAGCTAAAAACATGAATGCGGCACCTAAAAATAATAGTGCACGTATGCCCCCATTCTCCCCACCTGCAATCTTATACGCCCCGTCACCAGTAATGGGGTCAAGAATAATATATCCCGCCCCTGTATAGCCGGAACCGTTACCGCATCGGTATGGGTAATCACCTCTTTACCTTTGTTAATAGCCTGTTCTATCTTACTCATGGTAGCACTGTCATGATGAATGTTTGGTAAGGTAGTGGCTTGATTGGCTGCAGTAATGGTGTAGATGTTCTGGCCTTGTTGTGATGCCAGTTGCAGGGCTTTTACCGCCGAGATGCCCTGTGTTGGATTTAGCGGGTCAGTATTAAACATCTGCTCGGGGGTTTGGTGCTCTAATGCTGAAGCGGTCATGCCCAGATGAATGCCACCGGTTTTAATCTGGCTAGGCACTCCAAAGAGGTAATCAACATTAAGTATAGGGTTCACCTGACCCCTATATCTTGATCCATAAATTTTCCAATTCTGTTTTATAAATTTCTTACAAAATTTTCAAGGATTAATAGCACCAAACCTGAAAAAACTTTTGTTAAGTAAATCATTTTTGTTTGAAAAGGTACAGTTTTATTAAGCACTGAAATTTCTGGATTTTTTTTATTGTAATAAACTTTTACATGAGAATTTATGACGTATTTTGACGTAATAATGTCTATTTCACATTTATCTTGACTTTTGATTGAATACTTATCCATTGAAAACGATGAAGAATTAAATTTTTGATCATTCACATAATAAACGTATTGTATGTTTGGATAATAAAATACAATTTTCCCCGTATCTTCAAAGTGTGTAAACTCTGCAATTGAATTAGAAACCACCTTGCCATCAACAAATGGCCAATTCTTCATATCAGCAAGCCTTTGAAATTGAATAAGTCCCTGTATGACTAAAACAATGCCAGACAAACTAACAAACATTAAAGATATGTTTTCACTAGAAAAACAAACTATATTTATATAAATAAAATATATTGCAAACAATAAAGTGCTAACTAATATTAGTGGTTTACTGAATTGCTCTTGTTTCAACGACATCCATATTTCCGTCTTTCTAAAGATAATAATCTATTCAATAAATATTGGTTCAATAGGGTAAACATAAGCATTGATAGTGGGCCAAAAGAAATGGACAATATTAATAAAACAGTTAAATGTGTAACAGTTAATATAGTAAGAAGTACAACTAGTACTTGTCTCGATTCCATTGGACAACTTCTTGCTATGTTAACGAGAGATAAAAAAAACATTGGAACAACAAGTAACCTAGCTATACTTCCTAAAATACCAGTTTTTGATACCAATGCAGCAAAGGTATCCATAATACGAAAGTTAAGATATAATGCAAAAAATAACAAATTTAAAAATTTTATAATTCCCCCATTCTCTCCACCTGCAATCTTATACGCCCCATCACCGGTAATGGGGGTCAAGAATAATATACCCCGCACCAGAATAGCCCGGAACTGTTAACGCACCTGATATTATTACTTAACAAAAAGAATACCAATGGCAAATGAAGCACCAACGATAATAATATTTACTCTTTCAGTCCAATTCTTAGCAAAGAAAAATAGTGTTACTGAAAGCAAAATAATTATCCATGAAAAAATCACATACCACATTCTTGTCTAACCTTTAGAGGATCCAATGTATAGTTTGCAAACCCTATTGCAGCAAACAGCTTCGCTATTACACTTTTTCCAATAGCTGCAGAGGTGATTCCAAATGAAGAAAATCCAGCCATAAACCCAGCCATTAAACATTTTGCCACAGACCAAGTTCCACTATTTAATTCATCTTTATACACTATTTGTAAAGAAATTAAAAATGCTAAAATTCCAAGCGCTAAGGTCAATATTGCAGGATTTTTCCCATGAATACCCATAAAAATCATTGTAGCAGTAAATAAACCTAGATATAATCCAATAATATAACCCCCATTCTCTCCACCTGCAATCTTGTACGCCCCGTCACCGGTAATGGGGTCAAGAATAATATATCCTGCGCCCGTATAGCCCGGAACCGTTACCGCATTGGTATGGGTAATGACCTCTTTACCTTGGTTAATGGCTTGTTCTATCTCACTCATGGTAGCAGCATCATGATGAATGTTTGGTAAGGTTGTTGTTTGA
>JANTFW010000134.1 GCA_024763245.1 Flavobacteriaceae bacterium
CCTTTATATTGATGTTTTGAAATAAGTCCTTTTACCTGTGTGTCCAAATGTTCAAGGGTAAACCCCTTACCGGATACTTCGGCTTGCATAGAAAAATTGCCGACTAAAGGATCGTGAATCAACTCACCTAAATTAATATCCTCAAGGTTTACCGTTCCCTCATAGGTGGCTTCATCTATCTTATCAATAGAACTGATTTTTAATTCAGAAGCAATTTTACCAATTTCAGAATGGGTTACAAGATTGGCATTGATCTCTTTGGTGGTAATATGAGTATTACCTGACATGGTAAAATGCCCAAAAGTTTGAAATGAGCTGGGTAGTGTTTTTCCTAAAATATTAGGCAAAAGATTTTTTAGATGAAAATAATCCGACTCAAGATGTGAAATTTTTGCAAATAATTCTACCCCTTTTTTTCTATCAAAACTATTGATTAATTGTAAATCACCTGTAAAACGTGCTTTTTGATCAGATCGCAAGTTGAGTTTCTTAACTGTAAAATTATTTAAGGTTCCCTCCATTTTTCCTGTAAAATGCAGTACATCTTGATTTCCTAATTCATCATAAAAATGTCTGATATCCTGAAGTGATACGGAAGAGGAATCAAAAGTAGCCTTAATCTGAACTTTATTTTTAAAATTGGCTAAATCGTTTCGTTTGTAATTCATCCTAATCTCTCCCTTAAGAGTAGAGGTCTTTGTTTTTAAGACCAAATTAAGATAATGCATATAGCTTCGTGTATAGGTAAAATCCGTTTGCATTTGGTCAACAACCAATCCGTTTTGGTCAATCAGGCTTAAATCACGTATGCTTCCGTAAATAGCCGGGCCGTCTAGTTTAAAATTGAGAATTTTAGTATTTATATTTTTATAGGTGACAATAGGAATTGTATCTTTATTTTCATCGATAAGGCTAAAATAGCTATCCGTTAAACGGACTTGATCAGAAGTCAATAAAAAGCCAGAGGGTTTATCCGTTTTTTTACTGTCAAATTTGTTAATAAAAACCTGTAACTCATCCTCTGGGTTTCCCTTATAGGTTTTCATAACCACTTGGGCTTTATCGACACGGATACTTCCTAAATTGGGCTTTCCTTTAATTACCCGATCTAGGTTGAGGACGGAAGTCTGAAGTTGTTTTACATAGATAATAGTATCTTTATACCGATCTTTAATTAAGATCTCTTTAAGTTTAACCTGGCCGGCGTAGGACAAATCTACTTTATCGATAGTTAGGTGAGTATTGTACTTGGAGTTAAGGTATTTGGTGAGCTTGTGTGCTAAAGAAGTCTGGACTTTTGGTATAGACATAACAAGGCCAAAGAGTAGTAGTAAAACCACCAAAACTACGATTATTCGGACTGCTATTTTTAAAAACCGTTTGATATGTCTATTTTTGCTTTTTACAACACAAAATTTGTGCCTTAATAATAATTTTATTCGTATCGAAAAATCTATTTACATATTAGCTATTGAATCCTCCTGTGATGATACCAGTGCAGCTATACTACACAACGGAAAAGTACTGTCAAATGTTGTGGCTAATCAAGAAATACACTCCGCTTATGGCGGTGTAGTTCCGGAATTAGCCTCTCGCGCACATCAACAAAATATTGTTCCGGTGGTTCAACAGGCTTTACAAAGGGCAAATATCGTAAAAAAAGACCTATCTGCCATTGCTTTTACAAAAGGACCCGGATTGATGGGTTCTTTATTGGTCGGTACCTCGTTTGCAAAGTCTCTTGCACAAGCCCTACAGATTCCTTTAATTGCGGTAAATCATATGCAAGCACATATTTTAGCCCATTTTATTGAGGAAGATTCTTACCCAAAGCCACCTTTCCCTTTTTTGTGTTTAACGATAAGCGGCGGACATACAGAAATTGTAAAGATTTCCGATTATTTCGAAATGGAGATTTTGGGGAGTACCCTAGACGATGCCGTAGGCGAAGCCTATGATAAATCAGCAAAAATATTGGGTTTAGGTTATCCCGGAGGCCCCTTAATCGATAAACTGGCACAATCGGGTAATCCTAAAGCATATCAATTTACTAAGCCCAAAGTAGGTCCCCTGGATTTTAGTTTTAGTGGATTGAAAACGGCTATTCTTTATTTTATCAGAAAAAAACAAGCCGAAAATCCGGATTTTATTAAAGAAAATTTAGCCGATATTTGTGCTTCTATTCAGCATACCATTGTAACTATTTTGATGGATAAAATAGCGAATGCAGTAGAGCAAACAGGGATAACACATATTGCTATTGCCGGTGGTGTAAGTGCCAATAGCGAGATTAGAAAACGATTAAAAGAAACCGAAAAAACCAAAAAATGGACTGCCTATATTCCTAAATTTGAATACACCACCGATAATGCCGCTATGATTGGTATTGTAGGTTATTATAAGTATCTTATCGATACCTTTGACCCGAATACAATTACGGCAAGTTCTCGATTAAAAGTGGATGAATAAATAAAACCCTAACACGTATTACCAACCTATGATTTCGCAATCCAGTATAGATGCTATTTTTGAAGCTGCCCGAGTGGAGGAGGTAATTGGTGAGTTTGTTCAGCTCAAAAAATCGGGAAGTAATTTTAAGGGTCTCAGTCCTTTTTCAGAAGAAAAAACACCGTCTTTTATGGTTTCTCCTGTAAAGCAAATATGGAAAGATTTTAGTTCCGGTAAAGGAGGTAATGTGGTTTCTTTTTTGATGGAACAAGAGCATTACAGTTATCCGGAAGCTCTAAAATGGTTGGCTAAAAAATACAACATTGCCCTAGAAGAAACTCAATTAGACGATGATCAGAAAAAAGAATTGGATGAGCGGGAGAGTATGTACATTGTCTCTGAGTTTGCCAAGGATTATTTTCACGATATTTTGTTGCATAATGAGCAAGGAAAAGCCATAGGACTCAGTTACTTTAAAGAGCGAGGATACCGCGAAGAAACGATTAAAAAATTTCAATTAGGTTATGCTCTAAATCAATGGGAAGCATTTACAAAAGCGGCTTTAGATAA
>JANTFW010000135.1 GCA_024763245.1 Flavobacteriaceae bacterium
CGTAAAAATATTGTGATGTCCTTTAACAGAAATTTGTTTTTATTATCGGGGCTTCGATACAATTTTACTCATTCTTCGTAAAATCACTCAGCCGCCTATAATCACGTAAGATAATCAGCCGCCTTTAATTGTGCTTTAATATCGGGGCTTCGATACAATTTTACTCATTCTTCGTAAAATCACTCAGCCACCTATAATCACGTAAGATAATCAGCCACCTTTGATTGTGTTTTAATGTCGGGGCTTCGATACAATTTTACTCATTCTTCGTAAAATCACTCAGCCGCCTATAATCACGTAAGATAATCAGCCGCCTGTAATTCTGCTTAAATAACAAAATGTAGGACACTGAGTGATTTCAATGACTGAAAGGAATTGAAATCGTACCGAAGTGCCGGTTTTTAATATAATTCTGCTTTTAAACTTTATCAATTTTTAACTTTTGTGGGTATACTATTTTTATTGTTGTGTGCGTTATTAGATAAATTGCATTGACTATTTTCCAATTATTAAACCTTTACGAGCTTTAAAAATCAATTGCTATTTGGCGCCATTTAGTGAATTGAATCGTAGGATGCATGCTAGATTCTACTGTGTATAGGTCTATACTTGTTTTTCTGGCTGATTCTTAAGATTATTTATTTTTTTATTAACCAGAATTGTATCTCATGCTAGGATATGATTCATAAAAATTGAACATCATGGCAGATCAAAAAGGATTTATCAAGTTAAAAGGATCATTAGGAGGTTTAATCTTTTATGATAAAGATGGAAAATCATTAGTACGCACGACGGGTGGCGTTACTAAAAAGCGCATTGAAACGGATCCCGCATTTAAACGAACGCGTGAAAACATGGCTGAGTTTGGTGGTTCGGCAAAGATAGGAAAGTCTTTTCGGATGGGTTTTGTTAGTGTTATTAACAGTATGGGAGGCACTAATGTTGTTGGACGGATAACGGGTGTTATGAAGCGTATTAATGCAGTTGGACCCGGACTTAGAGGACAACGTGTTTTTGAAATACTCAACAATAAGGAGCTCTTAGAAGGGTTTGAGTTTAATTTAAACTCACCCTTGGATGCTGTTTTTTATGCACCTTATTCTGCTCCTGTATTGGATGCTAATCGGAGTGTGTCAACTTGGAGTATTCCGGATTTTGATACCACTAATTATATCACTGCACCTGAAGGAGCCTCGCACTTTAAGTTGCTCTTGGTTACTAATGTTTTAAGTGATTTTTCGTATAACACGGATTTGAAAACCTACGAGCCTGTTAATTCTACTAAAAATGAGGCTAATGGTGTTGCTTTGAGTGCCGCTATTCCCCTAGGCGGTATGGTAGGCGCCCCTATTACTTTAAGTATTGATTTAGGATTTACTGCAGCTTTGCCTACAAGTGTAGGTGTGATTAACAGTATTGGTATTATCTTTTACCAAGAGATTAATAGCAACCTGTATGAGCTTGCCAGTGATAATGCGATGCGGGTTGAAGGAGTTGGATAGCGATCTTGAAACGTGTACAGGGTGATGTTGCGGGTACCGCTCTTTGACAAGCCCTGTGTGACATGTAAAAAATAGGTTTTTTTGGAAGATGACCTATGCAATTAAGCAACTTCATTAATTTGAGGTTGCTTTTTTGTTATGCTATTGTTAGATGATTAAATTTATACCCATTTCAACAGAAAACCGACAAAATTCTATTATACTTTAATAAGTTTAGTATTTTTGGTTTTTAAAAAAAGGACCTCCTAAAAACATATGTCATTAAAAAAACAAGCCCTTTCCAGTGTTAAATGGACCTTTATACAGCAATTAGGCACGCAAGGCATTGGCTTAATTATTTCTATTGTTTTAGCCCGTTTATTGCTTCCCGAAGAATTCGGGCTTATTGCAATGATTACGGTATTTATAGGTATTGGTAATACCTTGTTGAATGCCGGATTAGGCTCATCCCTTATTAGAAGCCAAGATTTAGACGAAGAAGATTATTCTGCTGTTTTTTATTTTAATCTTATAGTAAGTATTGCAGTGTATGCTATTACTTATTTTGCTGCGCCTTATATTGCAAAATTTTACGAGCAAGATATTTTAACCGCTTTAGTTCGTTGGTTAACTTTAAGCCTTATAATTAATGCCTTTGCAATAATACAAACAACTCGTTTAACAAAAATAATGGATTTTAAAACACAGGCCATTGTGGCTATACCCTCATTAGTTATCGGGGGAAGTGTTGGGGTTATAATGGCATATTTGCATTATGGCGTGTGGAGTTTGATTGCTTATAACTTGATAAAAAATTTAACCAATACCATCCAATTATGGTTTTATTCTAAATGGCAACCACTTTTAAAATTTAATATGGAAAAATTTAAACAACATTTCCATTTTGGTTATAAACTGACTTTATCCGGTTTATTAGATACTGTTTTTAATAATGTCTATGCTATTGTGATTGGTAAATTTTTTCCGGTATCTGATGTTGGTTATTATCAAAGAGCTAAGACATTACAAATGTATCCGGTAGGGACTTTATCTGCTATTATGGGTAAAGTAACTTATCCTTTATTTGCACAAATACAAGATGATAATGTAAGACTAAAATCAGTATATAAAAAAATATTGCAGATGAATATTTTTTTATTAGCGCCTACCTTAATGATTGCCGGTGTGTTAGCCGAACCCTTATTTCGTTTTTTATTTACAGACAGATGGCTGCCGGCAGTACCTTATTTTCAAATTATTTTAGTAACAGGAATTTTATATCCAATTCATTCTTTTAACCTCAATATCTTAAATGTCAAGGGGAGAAGCGATTTATTTTTAAAGTTAGAAATTATAAAAAAAACTATTGTTACAATCTCTATTATCATAGGTTTGCATTATGGTATATATGGCCTACTATGGTCGGCTGTAGTGATATCTTTTTTAGCTTTTTTTATCAATACACACTATTCCGGT
>JANTFW010000136.1 GCA_024763245.1 Flavobacteriaceae bacterium
TTAAAGCATGGTTGCTGCAGGAAATGAAAGTTAGTTAATCACCAAGACATTTTAATAGTTTTTTATCAAATGTTTTAATTTGATGTTTTTCACCTAGTGCGCAGAGATAACAGTCTACAAAGTCCAGATTTTTACTTTGGTAAATTATTAATGCTTTAAACATCAAAGTCTTAGACTCATACAAAGTAAAGTTTTCCAGCATAATTAAATCAGTCAAGGTGGCAGCAATAACATCTTTAGGTGCTTTATATACACCAGAAAGAACATATACAACCTCTGCAATCACTTCATTAAGAATCAAACAGTGCTTTTTTAAAATTATGTCTTTTGCCAGTTTTGCCATCTTTTTATTGTCATTTAAAAGATAACGCAAAATATAGTTTGCATCTAAAACCAGCATTAGGACTGATGTTTCTGGTGTACACTATTCTTCCAGGCATTTTTTTCCTCATTTAAAAGAGAAGGATTCGCATATTGACTAAGAGAACCCGCCAACCTTTCAACCGTGGCATTATTTTCTTTTTTATGCTCAACCAGGTCTTGAACAAATTGGGCATATTTACTATCTATAAAATAACCTTTTACCTTGCCTCTTTTTTTATCTATCACTTCTACTATATCCAGCTCACTTAGCTTATGTAAATTTCTTTGGATATCCGAAATACTGATTTGTTCCATGAATTTATACCATTTCATATATATTTTCATATATTATAATGTTTTGAGTTGAGATGTCAATTGGATGAAAGTTTTATCTTGAATATCCATGCCTAAATAAAAATAAAATGGCAAAAGAAATGAAGGGTGATTATGAAGTTTGCTATTTCGTAATTTGTTGTATGAGTTATTCTCCACTAGCTCTAAGAGGAGAATTCAAAACCCATAAACTACGAAACCATGCACTCAAAATTCGAAAAAAACCTAAAACTCAGCTTCCCGTACCCTATACATCTTCATCTTCGCAATATCCAATAGCACACTCACCTTATCGCCATGAACCGGATAAGCCACAATGCTGATATCACCCCGAACTTCAAGTCGACTGCTACCAATTTTAATTGGCTCAGAAATCACAGTTTTTATTTTTTCTGAAAGAAGCTCTATTTTCTTTAGGTCCTGCTTTTCCACCATTAAACCAACAAGAAACTTGTTCCCGTACAAATATGATAAAAGATCGCTTTTACGAACGACCTTCTTGAGTCGGTTTGCAACGATGTTTACAAGCTGATCAGCAACCGCCCTGCCATAGGATTTATTCACCTGCGTTAAACCATCTAGTTCAAGATATAAAATAGCTAGAAACGTTTCTTTCTCTTTTGCTAATTGAAGGTATTTTTCGAGAAGTGCCACCATAACAGGGGGACTAATTAGTCCTGTTAGCGCATCATAACTGGCTGAATTAGTATTACTTTTATTAGCTACAGGTTCTTCATGTAATTTCTTGTCATTATAATAATCGCGAATTAACCGAGACAGTTTTACATCATTGGGATGGAACGGTCGAGCAGTAGCAACGGTTTCAGTCTCGATATAAGATTGAAGCAACTCATCTTGTGTTTTAGGTTCTCTCATTATGCCAGTAGTTAAAAAACTACCCTGATTTATTAAAAAATCATTTATCCCACTGCTAACAAGTATAGCACATGGGCTTTCAATAAATTTCAGTCCAGATTTATAACAAGAAATACAATCGTTTATGAGCTCATCTCCACACTTATGTCTTTATTTATAAATGCCGAAAAGAGCAAAATGGGAAGCTCACTTATGATATTTAGTGATAACCTTAATCCTAAAAAACGCAGTTGAATCACGAAAGTCCACACAAAATCTTGACGCACCTGGCAAATTTAAAAAATCGTTCATCACCAATGAGGTGACAGCACAATTTTTTAATTCACTCGGCTTTGGCGTCCAGCGTTGCTCTAACTCCTACGTCCATGTAGTCGTATATACATCAATCTTTTACGTGTCTTTTTCGCACTCAACTACGTTATTTAGGATAATCCAAACCTTACAACCAAACCATTTATAAGCATTATCTTCAACCTGGAGCTGTTGTTAGTCCCCTTCCAAACATGCCGAGCAACTGAAATTTAGTAAATAAGGGCTTTCTCCTGATTAAGCATAACTCTGTGATTCAAAATTCAAGCCACGCCACCAAACCCAAACACAACAGCTGAAAAAAACAAAAAAATACGTCATAATTCCCTTATGAATAAAATAATCAAAGAGAAAAAGAAGGATATTAAAAACCTTTGTAAAACATTCCACGTGCAGGAGCTAGAACTTTTTGGTTCTGCTACAAACGATAGTTTTGATGCTTCAACTAGCGATATTGATTTTCTTGTTGAGTTTGATTCTGATGGCATTGCAAACTATGCCGATAACTATTTTGGTTTGTTAAATGCCTTAAACGCATTATTGGGTACGCCCATAGACCTGGTTGTTAAATCTTCTATAAAGAACCCTTACTTTTTGGAAAGTATCGAACTGGATAAACAATTTTTGTATGCAGCTTGAATGCAAAAAATTACTTCACGATATATCGCAGGCTACGCAGAAGGTATCTAGATTTATTGACCAGAAAAACTTTGTAAAATACACCTCTGATGAATTAGTAAAATCAGCTGTAGAAAGACAATTTGAAATCATGGGTGAGGCTCTAAACCAACTTGCCAAAGTAGACAAATCAGTTGCTGAAAAAATTACTGATTATCAAAATATAATTTCATTCCGGAACATTCTGATTCATGGCTATGCGGATATTGATGACAGACTAGTATGGAATATCATAGAGATTAAACTGCCTGTTCTATCACTAGAAGTAAAGAATCTACTGACTTGATCTACACCCTACCCTATATCAAAAACTCTCCTCGACTGTTTGACCTCATTGCCGAAACACCATGGAGCATCTTACTGGATAGCGGCCACACAACTGATGAGTCCAACC
>JANTFW010000137.1 GCA_024763245.1 Flavobacteriaceae bacterium
ATCGCATATTGTAGCGGGTCTTGAGCCCCTAATAAGGTGGCGTTTTGGTTGCTTAAATTAAATTCTTCAATACCATCGGTGTCGGTACCTATAAGGTCGCTGTCGCAGGTTACCATAGGAGGTAAGGGATTGGCAGTGGGGCTATCCATTACATCAATAGCAAAACTTGTCGTGTCAAAACAAGGGGTATTGGCATTGTTTTCTATTCGTACAAAAATAGTTTCTAGTTGATAAGCCGTAGTATTGGTATAGGTTAGGGGTAAGGCATTGGTATTATCATCGGCATCTTGTTGCGTTGGATGATAAGTTATGGTAAAATCTGACGCTGTTTGTCCATTTAACACGCTAGCATTTAGACTACTAAAATCAAATTCAAAAAAACCATCATTATCAAAATCACAAACCAACCAATCATCGACTGGGTTAGCCACAGCTTGTTGAAAATAGCTCACAATTGCATCACCGGTTTGAGGGCAAGAACCGTCATTAAAATCTACGGTTAGCACATATGTTCCACTCGAAAACGAAGTAGTATCATCTATGACTAGAGAAGCAGTTGTATTGGCTATAACAACACCATCTTGTGTCCATTCATAAGTTGTCGATGCAGGATAACCGGTAGTATCTGCATAGAGTGTAAACGTATCACCCGTACAAAGGTTTAATTCATTAGTATTTAAATCTACTAAATGGATGATATCTAGGTTTGCAGAAAAAATTGATTGGATAAATGGTGGGAGACCTTGGTGAGCAATTCCTGTGCCTAAATTAACAGCATTTACTTGATAATTACAAGCTAGACCTAAAGTTTCAGGGTCATTTATTACACTCAAAAAATTTGTTCCACCATTAGTTCCCCAGTATTCAGGTAATGTTCTGTATATTTTTCCATCAGGTGCTAATTGTAAAGCGCCACGGTAACCATTATTATTTAGGTTGTCAATTTGAATAGCTGTGTTTTCAGGGTTTGGATCTTCTAAATCGAATTGCCATAACCAAGAATCGTTTGGTGTACTTGAGTCATCACTATGATTATCATATGTTGTAACGTATAATCTTTTTGCCTCAGGAGAGAACTCAATACCATATGTACTTTTAGTTGTTGGAAAATTTAATGATACTCCGTTTGAAACAATTCCAGTAGAATTGTCAAAATCATACAAATATGCTGTGTTTTGCCCAGTATGAGCAATTGCTAATTTATTACCCAAAGGACTAACTTTTAGGTAGCCTCTACCATCTGGAATGGCACCTAGACCAGTAGTAGAAACTATAGATGTTGGGTTGACACCAGTAGTGTTAATTTCAAAACTATGAAAAGAGTCATAAGTACCTGCTGATCCATTTTGGTTCGCATATGCAATAACCCAAATAGAATCACAATCAGCACTTTTTACAGCTGTTATTTTCTCAGCACTCCTGTCTAATAAGGGTGTGTTACCTCCAATAACGGCACCTAAACCACCATTTGCTGTCATATCAACAGTATAAAAATGTAAGCCTCTATTTGCATTGTCTGGATTACCACCATAAAACTTATCTACTGTGAAAATATAATATATGTTTGAATCATTTGGTTTAGGAACAATTATTGCTGATTGAGTTGCTGAAACATCTCCGATTAAGTTAGTACCATTTTGCATTACATCATCGAGACCATCTCCATTATTATCAGAAGGGACCCAAACTGTCAAACTGTTTGCACTTGAATTTGGAGATCCAACATAAAAAAGTAAGCTTCCATTACTATCAGAAATAGAAGTGCAACCTTCTAAAGTATTCATTTGAATTGATGAATTTGAGATATTTACTGGGTTTCCACTTGAAAAATCAATTCCAGCATGTGCACCAAATATCCAATTATCTGCTTCGTGTTGGGCAAACGAGGAATTTGCAAACAAGAGATAAAAAAAGAGTAGTAGTAATTTATATTTAGTCATAAAAAGAGTTTCAAAAATCAATGAATGACAAATGTACTAATAAAGCTAATAATTATTCAGATTATTGTTAAAAAACTACTTTATATAGCTCCATTTTAGTGGGTTTAAAGTAAAAGAAATGAATACGCTACATCTCACAAAAAAACCTGCCATCATATGATAGCAGGTTATACTAACTTTTTATAAAAGTACATTTATAAACTTCCTGTCATTTTTTTAGGATCTACCCAAAGATCGTATTCTTCGGGAGTAACATAGCCCAAGCGTACTGCTTCTTCTTTTAAAGTTGAACCATTAGCGTGTGCCGTTTGAGCGATTTCGGCAGCTTTATAATAACCAATATGCGTATTAAGAGCGGTTACTAACATTAATGAATTATTAACCAACTCGGTGATGCGTTCTTTATTAGGTTGAATTCCAACGGCTAAGTTGTCATTAAAAGACACACAAGCTTCACCTAACAACCGTGCTGATTGTAAGAAATTGGCAGCCATCACAGGTTTAAAGACATTCAACTCAAAATGTCCTTGCATACCGCCAACACTTATGGCTACATCATTACCCATTACTTGTGCACAAACCATGGTTAAAGCTTCGGCTTGGGTTGGATTAACTTTACCCGGCATAATAGATGAACCCGGTTCGTTAGATGGAATGATTAATTCGCCAATTCCACTTCGTGGTCCGGATGCTAACATACGAATATCATGGGCTATTTTATTTAAAGAAACGGCTAACTGCTTTAAAGCGCCATGACTTTCAACAAAAGCATCGTGTGCGGCTAAAGCCTCAAATTTGTTTTCGGCTGTAACAAACGGGAAACCGGTAAATTCTGCAATGTATTTAGCAACGATTACATCGTAGTTTTTTGGCGTGTTTAGCCCGGTACCTACAGCCGTACCTCCTAATGCTAATT
>JANTFW010000138.1 GCA_024763245.1 Flavobacteriaceae bacterium
TAACCATTTATTAAACTACAAAGATTATGAAAAAACAGAATTACACTTTGAAACTTGAAAATTGAAAATTGGGAATTATTTGGGATTTGGAATTTTCCCATTTGGAATTTTAAAATTTAGTCCTGATTTAACCAATTTACAGGATTCGGGACTTTAAAGAATTGTGATAAACCTACTTTTATGTTATAATTCAAATACAATTATTATGAGATCAACTTTCAAAATGTTTTATCAATTAAATCTAATGAAACTATTCTTTGTCTTTATATGTTTTTTATTTACATCAATTAGCTTGTTTTCGCAAGAAAGTAATAAGCATATAGATATGTATTCAATTAACCCTAAAGCTGGAGTTTTCTTTGGGGGAAATAATTCCTCAGGTTTATGTATGGGTTTGGAGAGCTATATTGTAGTTAACAACTATATTTATGGGATAGAATATATTAAGGCAGATGAACTTATATTTAATGATTTAAAACCAGATGATGTTTATAACAATTTTAGTTTGATGGCTGGAAATTATATTGATAATAAATTGTTTAGATTCTATTGTCAAGTTGGGTTTGGTGTTCTATGGGGTAAGTCTTATAATCTATCTTTTAACAAATACCAATCATTCGTCAATCCATCAGTTATGGGAAAAATAAGTTATAAGTATCTACCCACAACTTGGCTGGGCATTGGAATAGACCTTGAAGCAAATATAAATACTAAGAAACCCCTTTTAATTCCTATGTTAAGTATAGAGTTTGGAAATCTGAGAAATAAATTAAAATAAATTCCAGAACGCTGTTTCTGGTAAATCAGCCAAGACCTCAATACTTTTCTTGCTCACCGGGTGAGTAAAAACTAATCTCCTGGCATGCAGTGATATACCCCCGTCTTTATTACTACGTGGAAATCCATATTTCAGGTCGCCTTGTATGGGCATGCCCACCTTAGCCAACTGTACCCTGATCTGATGATGCCGGCCGGTTTCCAGATTAATTTCCAGTAAGGCATAATGATCAATTTCTTTAATGACGTTATAGTGTAATACCGCCTTTTTAGCATCCTGTGTTTCTTTTTCAAAAGCAGTGGACTTATTATTTTTGGGGTTCTTTTTCAAATAATGCACTAAGCTTCCTTCTTGCTGTCTTACAGGTTTTTTCACAATAGCCCAATAGGTCTTTTCAATTTCTTTTTCTTTCAGCATTTTGTTCAATCTGGAAAGTGCTTTGGAAGTTCTGGCAAACATCACAGCACCACTGGTAGGCCTGTCTAATCTGTGGACAACACCCAGAAACACATTACCGGGCTTATGGTATTTTTCTTTAAGATATTGTTTTATATGTTCGCTCAATGGAGTGTCACCGGTTTGGTCACCTTGCACTAAATCACCAACTTTTTTATTGACTATAATGATATGATTGTCTTCATAAAGTATATCTGTCGGCATTAATTTTTCCCTCATAATTACCGGTACTGAGTATTAATTTCTTCAATAAAATGCAAAATTTCCTCACGACCGGTATTTTTGGTAGCAGATGTGATAAAATAAGTAGGCATTTCTTCCCAATCAATCAACATGATATCTTGATAATGAGCAATATTCCTGTTAATTTCTTTGAGGCTAAGTTTGTCAATTTTTGTAAAAACAATGCTGAAAGGAATACCATTTTCTCCCAAAAATCGCATAAAATCCAGATCTATTTCTTGTGGTTTATGTCGGCTGTCTATCAGGACAAATGCTGTAGATAGCTCTTTACGTTTTAAAAAGTAATCTTTAATAAATTTTTGAAACTTAGCTCTTTTTTCTTTAGATACACTTGCATAGCCATAACCCGGCAAATCCACCAAATACCAATTTTCATTAACCAGAAAATGATTGATCAATTGCGTTTTTCCGGGTTTCCCGGATGTTTTAGCTAAATCTTTTCGGTTGAGTAGCATATTGATCAATGAGGATTTCCCCACATTAGACCTACCGATAAAGGCATATTCAGGCAAATTGTGAGTCGGGCATTGAGACACTTTCGTATTACTCACAACAAATTTTGCCGATTGTATTTTCATCTTTTTTAATTCTGTAAATCAATAGTTTATTTATTATGCCAATTTTTTATGTTTACAAAATTAGACAAATTTATATAAACATAAGAGTTCGCATTTATCTATAAAGTTAGCATATAAAGACTCACGTAATTTTAAAATAATATTTGAAATAAGTAACTACTACTTAGTCCCTACTTAGTGCCCACATAGCCCCTACTTAGCCCCTACTTAGATGCCACGTTTCTTAAACCATTCGTGAAGGATTTCGTTAAATTCATCTGGACGTTCCATCATGGGGGCATGGCCACATTTGTCTATCCAAAACAGATCGGCATCGGGTAAATGTTTTTCGAAATCTACGGCTACCTCAGGGGGAGTTACCTTGTCGTTTTTCCCCCAAATTAAACATGCCGGAATATGGAAAGAAGGAAGGTCTTCTGCCATGTTATGCCTTATAGCACTTTTGGCTAAAGCCAGTGTGCGTATCACTTTGCCCCTGTCATTGATGTCTTCCATAATAGAGTCGACCAATTCATCTGTGGCAACTGCTGGATCATAAAAAACTTCTTCAACTTTTTTTCGTATATAGTCTTTATCACCCCTTTTTGGGTAGGTGTTACCCATGGAATTTTCGTAAAGGCCGGAACTCCCTGTAAGCACTATCGCCTTAACATATTCCGGATAATGTTTGGTAAAATACAAAGCAATATGT
>JANTFW010000139.1 GCA_024763245.1 Flavobacteriaceae bacterium
TTATTTTCGGGTTCCGGACGATAAGTTTGGTAAAAAGCGTCACCAAACTGATAGTCTGCTGTAGAAGTACTTCCGGCGTAACGTGTTAAGTATTTGTAAGGCGCTAATCCGTTAACATTACCTACTTCACCATATCCTATTCTTAATTTCAACTCATCAAATTTTGAGTTTTCCATAAATTTTTCATTATGGATATTCCAAGCCAAAGCTGCTGAAGGGAAATAGCCCCAACGATCATCCGGATTTAATTTGGATGAAGCATCTGCACGTAAGGTTGCTGTAAGTAAAAATTTATCATTGTATTTGTATTCCATTCTTCCAAAATAAGACAACAATACATTTTTCGATAGATTTACAAACTCATATTGATCTTGATTGTGTTGAAAGGCATAATCGTCATAGTTATAATCATCATTGTCAAAAGATTGGTATGAATAACCTAACATAACTTTGATATCATGTTTTTCTAATTGTTTATCATAATTAGCGTATACATCTAACAATTTATTATTTCTTTTATTCGTATAGGTATTATGTGTACCTATCCAACTGGGATCTGAAGTGGGAATTTGAGCAGATGTGACACCAGCACCATTACTTCTTGACTGATCAATACCCAAATTTACAGTAGCTGTTAAATCTTTAAAGAAAGGTAAATTATAGGCTAATTTAGCATTACCGATAAAACGCTTTACAAAGGCATAATCATCGGTTAAATTGATTAAAGCCACCGGATTTGTAGGAGCCAAATTGTATTGATAAGAACCGTCTAACCACGTAAAGTAGCCATCGAATGGAGAGTTTGCATCGTATACTTCCTGAGTGGGATCAAAAACAATAGATGAACCAATAGCTCCTCTATTAGCGAATGTATTTTCTAAATACATTCCTCTTGCATTTAATTCTATTTTTAAGTGATCATCTAATAAAGAAGGAGATACACTAATAGAAGCGGTTGTTCTTTCAAAATTATCTTTCTTTAAGATTCCATCTTTGTTAGAATACGAAATAGAACTTCGCATAGGAACGCCTAAAACTTCTCCTACACCACTTAAGTTATGCTCAAATCCTACCGCATCTTTATAAATTTCTCTTTGCCAGTCTGTATTGGCATTACCTAATCTGGCAATAGCCGCAGCATTACCGGTAGCCATAACCACTTCTCTAAACTCATCAGCAGTCATTACATCTACCGAGTTATACGGACGAGAGAAACTCGCTTTGGTACCATAATTAAAACTAAACTCACGATTCTTACCTTTTTTTGTAGTAATCATTACCACACCATTAGCGGCACGAGAACCATAGATAGCCGTTGAAGAAGCATCTTTTAAAATAACCATACTTTCAATATCATCCGGATTGATAATATCCAAGATATTTCTAGAACCACCTACACCTTGGTTATCTAAAGGCACACCGTCAACGACAAATAAAGGTTCGTTTGTTAATGACAATGAACTTAAACCCCGAATATTAATACTACCTCCTTCACCGGGAGCACCACTTGGAGCTGTTATTGAAACCCCAGCTACTTTCCCCAAGATTAGATCTTGAGCAGAGTTAACAGTACCTGTGTTGAAGTCTTTGGTCGTTACCATATTAACGGAACCGGTTAAGTCTTCTTTTTTGGCTGTACCATATCCTACTACGACTACTTCGTCTAAACTCTCTGCACCTTCTACCATAGCGACATTAAGGGTATTCCCCGTTACTTTTATTTTTTGTGTTTCAAAACCCATAAATGAGAATTCTAACACGCTACCGTCTTTTATGTTTTCTATGGTATATTTACCATCAAAATCGGTAGTTGTACCTCTATCTGTTCCAGATAATCGAATATCGACACCGGGCAGTGGTTCGCCCGTTGATTGTTCGGTTACCACACCCGTTACGGTACGCTGAGCGACCATAAACATGGGAATCAAGAATAAGATACTTACAATAAATAATCTTAATTTGTTCATTTGATTTTTGTATTTAACACTATTAATAAAACAAACATCTTATAATAAAGATGCATACTTTTCTTTTTCAAATTCAAAGCAATTGGGTTATTTGTTAACTCTTAATTAACATTCACATTACACAGGGTTAAAATTACGCTAAAAACCACTTCAAAAAACTGCCTTTTGTCAGTTTTTGATACGAAAACGTTTTCGTGTTAAAAACTTTTTCGTAACTTAGAACCCTTGTAAAACATACTAAATTTTATGTTTTAGCCTTGAAAAAATGTCAAGAAAAATCAACATAAAAACTATTGCCTCCGAGCTAGGTGTATCTCCATCTACGGTATCAAAAGCGTTAAAAGACAGCCATGAGATAAGCGAAGAGACCCGTAAGAAAATCCAAGCCTATGCTAAGTTTTACAATTACAAACCCAATAGTTTAGCCCTAGGACTACGCAATCAAAAAACTATGGTTTTGGGTGTTATTGTTCCCGAATTGGTACATCATTTTTTTTCAAGGGTTATTAGCGGTATTGAAAAAGTCGCTAATGAAAATGACTATAATCTTATGATATGCCTGTCTAAAGATCAACTTGATAAAGAAAAACAAAATATAGAGATGCTGACCAATGGCAGTGTAGATGGATTACTGGTTTCGGTAGCAAAAGAATCTTTTGAAAAAAATGATTATGAGCACTTTAAC
>JANTFW010000140.1 GCA_024763245.1 Flavobacteriaceae bacterium
TATGCTTCAAAAATATCGTCCGGCATATAAATCGTACCACAATAATTACTAAAAGTAGCTGCGGCATCTACGTTAGTCCAATTGTTTGTTGCATAGGTTACGTCATCTACCTCTATACAGGTCAATCCATAATTATTTCGTGTATCAAAAGTACTAATGTGAGTATTGTTATTGTTTTTTATACTTAATTCGGTTAAATCATTGTGGCTTGCTTTAAATGCATAAAGTGATGAATTGTTATTCAAATTTAAGCTCACAATATTATTATACTCACAGTATAAATAGGCCAAACCCGTAAGGTGTGATACATCCAAACTAGTTAATGAGCTACCACTCATCATTAATGTATTAATATTGGAAATAGTGCCTAAGTTAAGTGAACCTAGGTTAGGATTGGCACATCTTAACTCATAAAGAGCCGTTAGATTACTAACATCTAAACTGGTTAATTGATTTGCTTGACATTCTAAAGTTACCAGTGCATTATTATGAGATACATCAAGTGCTGTTAACTGATTTCCTGATAAATGTAAATAGGTTAAAGCGGTACAAGAACTAATATCAAGACTTGTCAATTGGTTAGAATGACACGATAAATGTTCTAAAGCGGTTAAGCCGGAAACATTTAAACTTGGTATATGATTGTAATGAATGTCTATATACGTTAAGTGCGTATTATTAGATAAATCAACACTATCGTACAATCCTAAAGATCCTGAGATATTTACAAAATAATTATAATTGGTACATTCTAAATGTTCTAAGTTGGTAAAATCTTCTATACCGGTTAAATCATCAATATTAAAATCATTGATTATTAAGTTTGTTACCGTGGCTATTTTGCTAGTAACCACAATATGGTCGTTTAAGGTTCCGTTACCTAAAGCATTAGTGTCTCCAACACTTACGGAATTGCCATCGGCATCGTGTGTTTCCAGGTAATTTTCGAAATTGCTAGAAGCAACATACGTTTGTGCATCTAATGTAGAAATGGATAATAAAAGAAGGCCAAATACTACTACTTGTAATTTTTTAGTCATAATGTTAGATATTAAATGGTTAAAAACTAATTTCTACAAATTAGCTGGTCACAAAAGTATTTTGACCTCCCTAAAAAAAGAGGCTCATTTTTGCCATTTTCTAACTCATTTTTGCCAAAGTTGCTTATTTATTAATTTTTAGATAGCTTTGGGCTTAAAATTTATCTATGTATATACGGCGCTTATTTATTATTCTTTTTTTATTTACACTTAATATAAGTGCTCAGATTGCCTTTCCTGATCGTGTAAAGACAAACAAGCAAAAGCTAATTTATCTTAACCAAAAAGCACTAAAAAGTCAAAATAACGATAGTACGCTTTCGTATTATAATCAAGCAATAAGATTTTCTAAACAGAACACTTGTGATTCGGTATCATTATCTTCATATTATGGAAAATCATTAACAACCTACCATCTAGGTAAATATGATACCTTTTTACTTTCGATTAAAACATTAGAACGTCTAAACTCAAATTGTAATAGTCTCTATTTTAGCTACAAAACCCATCTACTCTACGTTGATTATTATGGAATAATATCGGAACCTGATAAAGCCATTGAACACAATAAAAAAGCTATTGAAATTGCTAAAAATTTAGGTACACTTGAATTAGCAGATGCTTATTATTCTCTAGGATATACTTATTTTTTATCAAATTTAAATAAGCAAGCAAAAACCTATTTTCTATTAGCTTTACAATATTATGATAAGGCAAATGTCGATGAAAAAGTAAAATACAGAACTTATAGTGGACTTATTAATGTATGTGAAGATAAAGAAGAAATAGATCGGTATTTAAATAAAACACTTCGTTTAATTGAAGCATACAAAAACCCTTATTACATTGCCTACTTTTACATGCAAAAAGGAGATGCCTATTTTAAAATTAATGCGCCATATAATGAAACCAAAGCAGTACTATTAAAAGCCATAAGTTATTCGGAACACATAGATGATAATAACCAAATAAAATCTGTTAATTTATACAACCTTGCCCGGTTAGAAAATAAAGAAAAGAATTACACCCGCTCCACCAAAATATTTGAAGATTTACTAAAAGATACAGTATATGCTACTGTAACAAACAAAATAAATATCTATCCGATATTAATCGATAATTACCGTTCAATTGGTAATTATAAAAAATCCTTCAACTTAGCCGAAGACCTTTTTGTTTTAAAAGACAGTTTACAAAATATATATTCTGTTGAAAAATTCGCTGAGTTTGATACCAAATTTAAAACTGCCGAAAAAGACAAAGAAATAGCCCAACAAAAACTGCAACTTGCACAAGAAAAAAGTAATCGCAATAAACTTATTTTTAGTAGTTTAGCAGTCCTTCTTTTTGGGTTTATCGGTTTTCAATGGAACAACAACCGTCAAAAACAAAAAAAACTCCTTGCCCTATCTCAACTGCACAAAGAACAAGAAGTAAACGAACTACGCACTAAATTTCTCGGTAATATTGCTCACGAAATACGTACACCGCTAACTTTAATTTCGGGTAATTTAGAACTTGCCAAAGAACATATTGAAGATAAAAACAAAATCCTCAAAAACATCGATGTAGCACTTATAAATTCTAAAAAAGTAGTAGAAGATGC
>JANTFW010000141.1 GCA_024763245.1 Flavobacteriaceae bacterium
TTCAATAGATTCTTGAGTTACGCCAATATAGAATTTATTGATCTTTCGACTGAATATGATATAACAATATGATATTTTCATAAAAAAAACCCCTTAACGGGGTTTTGTGGGCCCAGAAGGGCTCGAACCTTCGACCCCCTGATTATGAGTCAGGTGCTCTAACCAGCTGAGCTATGGGCCCAAACAGGAGTGCAAAATTACATTATAATTTTTAATAAAAAAGAATTAATAATTATTTTTTTAGCCAATTCCGCAAAATATCTTTCCCATATTCGGACATAATCGACTCCGGGTGGTATTGAACAGCAGTCAAATCGTAATCTCTATGTTTAAATGACATGATCACACCTGAATTATCTACTGCGGTAATGATAAACTCTTTAGGAATTTTAGTAACATACCAGGAATGGTATAAGCCAACCTGAAAGGTTTCGGGTATATTACTATATATAGGATCATTTGAAAGGTGTTTAATTTGCATCATCCGTCCATGTCTTACTTCTACTAATGGAACTAGATCAGCACCAAACACTTGTGCTATGGCTTGCTGACCCAGACAAATACCCAATATAGATTTATGCTTATAATTCGCATGAATATAAGACATCAATCCACCTGATTCTTCCGGCAAACCCGGTCCGGGAGATATCATAATCTTATCAATACCCATTGCTTCTAGCTTATGTAACTCATCATTTCTGACTACATCAACTTCAACATGTAAACTTACCAAATAATGGACAAGATTATATGTAAAAGAATCATAATTGTCTATGATTACAACCTGCTGCATGGTTCTTTATCCATTAATCCAGATTTCCCATGGGATTCTAGAAAGTACAAATAGCAAAGCGATTCCATAATAAATACTTAGTGTCTTAAACATAGCTGCACTCCCCACTTTTTGAGTGTGTTTTTTAAAACCTATTGTTACCAAAACAACGGCAATTAACATCATCAATGGGTGCTCTACGGAAAAAAATCTGATGAGTGAATCTTTCATAGCTACGCCCATTCCTTCTTCAAACATGTGCTTAACAATGGGTGAAAAAAAGTATGAAATAAGACCTAACAACAACTGGATATACAATACAACTAATGCAAACAAAGATATACGTAGGTCTTTCTTGTAGTAGTTGTTTTTACTCAACCAACCAAAGAGTGCATTGAATACGGCTACCAGTAGTAATAATAACGTTAAATAGGCCCAATAGGAATGTAAAGTCTGTATCATTTCTTTAATTTTAGAAAACACAAAAATACACTTTATATAGTTATACAAAACTGTTGTTATTTTTTTTGTGGCATCAAGCGGAGTCGAGATGCTCTTAACAATATCTAGTCGTAAAAAAGGTTTGTATGCTTAATTTTTAAAGTATAGTATAAATTTTAAGCTTAATATTTAAAGTATAGTGTAAACATTCGGTATATTTTATTATTTTTATACTTTTAAAAACAAACGTATGTATATAAGAGCTTTAAAAAATACTATCAAAAATTGGGTAAATGATCAATTAATTATTATTCTATATGGTGCGCGGCAAACTGGTAAGACCACTCTATTAGAACAACTATTCTCCAATAATAAAGAAGCACTTTTACTAAATTGTGAGATAAAAACTATTGCCGATATTCTGGAAAGTAAAGATATGGGGCAAATAAGGGCACTTTTTGGAACATACAAAATCATCGTACTTGATGAAGCTCAAAAAATAAAAGACATTGGATTAATATTGAAACTAATATACGATGATAACACATTTGATGTAAAATTAATAGCCACAGGTTCCAGCAGTTTTGAATTGGCCAGAAACATTACGGAACCTTTAACGGGTAGAAATGTTAAGTTTAAACTCTTTCCATTAACCATTAAAGAAATGCGTGACAAACATGATTGGCTTTGGGTACTCCAAGAACTTAATCAATTGCTGATTTTTGGCAGTTATCCGGGAATTGTAGATTTAGATCATGAGAAAAAAAAGAAAAAGTTATTCGAACTTACCTCTGATTACTTATATCAGGACATATTGAGTTTTCAAGATGTAAGAAACCCTGAATTGTTACGTAAACTCCTGAAAGCTTTAGCACTTCAGGTAGGCTCACAAGTTTCGTTACATGAACTGTCAAATTTGTTACAAGTAAGTTCAGCAACCGTCGGACGCTATATTGATCTGTTGGAAAAAAACTTTGTGATATTCTCACTCCCCTCTTATAGCACAAATATTCGTAACGAGATAAAAAAGAGCAAAAAATATTTTTTCTATGACAATGGTATAAGAAATGCTATTATTGGTGATTTTACTCCTCTTACAAATAGGCGGGATATAGGACAATTATGGGAAAATTTCTGTATAAATGAAATCATTAAAAATTCTGAATACAGTACTGAACTCGCTAATTTTTACTTTTGGCGAACCTATGATGGTGCCGAAATAGATCTCATTAAACAAAAAGATGCCAAACTATTCATATACGAGTTTAAATGGAATCCCAATAAAAAATACAATTTTCCAAAATCTTTTTTAGAAAACTACGCTGTTACTGAAACACACATCATACATAGAGATAACCTACATCAATTGTTAGACTAAAAAAACCACCCGCCG
>JANTFW010000142.1 GCA_024763245.1 Flavobacteriaceae bacterium
AATCTACCATTTCGCAACATCTTAAAGAATTAAAAGAGGCCGGATTAATTCAAGGGGAAGTGAATCCGCCAAAAATTAAATATTGTATTAATGCCGAGAATTGGATAAAGGCAAAAAAATTATTTGAAACTTTATTTAAAGAAGATTTTAGTAACATCAGTTGTTGCTAGCTTTTTTTTGTAAAAACTAATCGTTTATTTGCGATAAACATAATTAAATTTAAATCAAAATGAAAACTATTAAAATCTTGGGAACCGGTTGCCCTAATTGTAAAAGAGCCGAAGCTGTTGTTAAAAATGTGGTAGAAGAGCTACAATCTGATGATAAAATTGTTAAAGTAGAAGACATTCAAGATATCATGGCTTATAATATTCTCAGTACGCCAGCCATTGTTATTGATGAAAAAGTTGTCATCAAAGGACGTGTACCTTCTAAGGATGAAATGCGTGAGTTGTTAAAAGAGAATTGCTGTAGTGATACGGATTCTTCTTGTTGCGAACCTGCTGAAAGCAAGAATGACTCCAGTTGTGGCGGTGATGAAAATTCGAATACTTCTTGCTGTTAATATCCAATAAACTATGTTCGATTGGATTCAACAATTAGCCGATTGGGTAGTGTTTGATACCTTGCATTTGGCAAGAGGACAACATCTGGCAGAAGCACTAAACTTTTTTATATACGACAGTATAAAAATCTTGTTATTGCTTTTTGTTATTATATTCTTTATGGGTATTGTAAATAGCTATTTTCCTATTGATAAAGTGCGTAACTATTTATCACGAAACAAATTGTATGGTTTAGAATATTTGATGGCGAGTCTATTTGGGGTTGTAACTCCTTTTTGTTCTTGCTCCTCGGTACCTTTATTTATTGGCTTTGTTAGGGGTGGCATTCCACTAGGGGTTACATTTGCTTTTTTAGTGACCTCTCCCTTGGTAAATGAGGTAGCCATAGGTTTATTTGTGGGTCTTTTTGGTGTTAAAATAACGGCTATTTACGTCATTAGTGGCGTCTTGTTGGGTCTAGTAAGTGGCTTAATCTTAAGTCGCTTTAAATTAGAACGGTTTTTAACCCCTTGGGTAAAAGAGGTTTTAGCCAATGCCGAACGTGACGAAGAGGCTTTCGTAGCCGAAAAAACACCTTTTTTACATCGTTTGCTTGTCATTTGGCAAGAGGTAATAACTATTATTAAAGGGGTTATTCTTTATGTTTTAGTTGGTATTGCCATCGGGGGCTTGATGCACGGCTATATTCCGGAAGGATTTTTCGAACATTATATGAGTAAAGATAATTTATTGGCAGTACCTATGGCTACACTTTTGGCGGTTCCCATGTATTCTAATGCTTCAGGGATTTTACCAGTAGTTCAAGTATTAGTTTCCAAAGGAATCCCTATTGGAACGGCTATTGCTTTTATGATGGGTGTTGTAGGACTCTCTTTTCCAGAAGCCATGCTCTTAAAAAAAGTGATGACCTTAAAATTAATTGGTATTTTCTTTGGTGTGGTAAGCTTGTGTATTATAATTTCAGGATATTTGTTTAATCTTATTCTTTAAAAATTTTACAATGGCCTTAGTCGACATTCACAAACTCAAAATATCACACAAAAAAGCCTTAGGAGGTATCGTTAACATCGGGCCCATAATCCTAGGGGTATTGTTACTGGTCAGTATTATTAATGTAATGATTCCGAAGTCGTTTTACACTAAGGTTTTTACCGGAAATTTATGGCTAGATGCACTAAAAGGTGGTTTATTAGGTAGTTTGTTAACAGGAAATCCCGTTACGGGATATATTTTAGGAAACGGGTTCTTGTCCGCCGGTGTAAGTATGATTGCGGTTACTTCGTTTATTGTATCGTGGACTACAGTAGGTTTGGTTCAGTTACCAGCCGAAGCTTTAGCATTGGGAAAACCCTTTGCTATATATAGAAATATCAGTGCATTTATCATAGCGATTATTGCAGCAGTATTGAGTGTTTTAATTCTCCAAATTTTATAAGATGAGCACTAAAAATAAAAAAAGTAGCAAAGGCAAATGGGTTTTCTTAGGATTCGTTCTGCTGATACTGCTCGTAACCTCTATAGTAGATGCAGCTAAAATTCAACCCATACTTAAGCTTTATTCTAAAACGCTTTTACAAATAGCCCCGATCTTTATATTGGTTTATGTCATTATGGTATTGACCAATTATTTTGTAAATAATAATAGCCTTAAAAAACATTTTGGAGAAGATGCGGGAAGCAAAGCTTGGGTTATTGCTATAGTATCCGGGATATTGTCTATTGGGCCGGTATATTTGTGGTATCCGCTTATGCAAGATCTACAGAAAAAAGGAGTAAAGGATCGATTTATAGCGACATTTTTATACAATAGAGGTATAAAATTGCAATGGTTACCTATGCTAATTCTGTATTTTGGACTGCAATATGCTGTGGTGGTGCTGGTTGTTATGGCCGCTTTATCAATACCTCAAGGAATACTTACAGAACAAATGATTCAAAGAATTAAAACAAAATAATTATGAGAAAC